>NZ_JAEQCI010000092.1:0-31543 GCF_020738565.1 Microcoleus sp. PH2017_12_PCY_D_A
TGGCAAATTGAGTAATCCGTCAAGATGAAAATCCATAAGCTTAGCCTCTAGCGTAAAGTTCCTATATTATACAGTTTTCACCGCAAACCCAGAAGAGCCCGAATAACTGGGACTTGGAAAGGCTCTACAAAGCTATGGCAGAAGCCAAGTGGCAAGTATCTCCTCGTGCCAGAAAGGGACTCACAGAACGGGAAAAGCTTTTTTTGCGCGGTTTGCTGTGTGGCTACAGTCCTGCTGAAATAGCTGACCAAGTACATCAAAGTCGCAAGGGTGTTGAGGTCTATGTCTCTAAAACTTTATATCAATACTTTAAAAAAATTAAAGCTGTGCCTAACGAAACAGTAGGCAACTGGAGAAATATTCCTAACTGGCTAGAGGAAGAAGGATATAAAACTAAGTCATCTGTGCAATCTCAATCAACGAATTATTTGCCGAATGAGCTATTAGTAAAGATCGGAAATATATGTTTTGATACTAATACAGGAACAATTGATATCAATATTCGGGTATCACTTCCATCATTTTCAGAATGCCAAAGAACAGAAAATATAGATTCAGACGATCGCCCTTCCACCCCCCAATCTAACTAAAGTACGCGCGAGCGCAGCTATCCCGTAGGGAATCGCCCCTAACACAAACCACAGATACCTAATCTTCATCCTCTGTGTTACAATTATTACAGTATTCGATTCTCAACAAACCTGATGACCATCAAACCCATTCGGTGGGTTGGCGCAGTCCGCGAAGAAATCCAATCTCTTCCTGAAGATGCCCGAAAAGAAGCTGGTTTTGCACTTTGGACACTCCAGCAAGGCATACAACCATCAGACTTCAAACCCATGTCGATCGTAGGTAAAGGCGTTGAAGAAATTCGGATTCGGACAGAAGATGCCTATCGAGTATTCTATATTGCTAGATTTGAAGAAGCTATTTACGTTCTCCATGCCTTCGGTAAAAAAACTCAGAAAACAGCAAAGAAAAATATCGAAGTTGGACAGAAACGCTACCAACAGTTGTTACAAAATCGTTTGAATTCAAGAGAACCGGAACAATGATCGAAAATACTATTACCCAAGCTGCCGATAATATCTTTCTCGATCTGGGATTTTCAGCCGAAGAAGCTGATAACTTACTGATCCGATCGCAATTAATGCTGGCCCTGCAAAATCAGATTAAACATCACGGTTGGACGATCGAGCAAACGGCTCAAAACCTCAGACAGTCAAGGGACCAAATCACAGCTCTAACTCAAGGTAAAATAGCGCATTTTTCGGTTGACATTCTGATTGTAATGCTCGATCGAGCAGGCATGACTGTCAAACTCGAAATTTGCCCCAAAGTAGCTTAGCGCGATCGCCCTTCCACCCACCAATCTAACTAAAGTGCCGCAGACGCAAGCGCGGCTGCCCGTCAGGGTAGCGCAGGTATCGAGTAGAGAATCGCCTATAATAGAGTCAACGCCCCTCTCGTTTAACACAGGGATTTATCTTATGACTATAGCTAAGGAAGTTGTATATGACAGCAGTAACAACAATACTGGCTCAGGCTTCACTATCACTCTCAAACGTCTCGTCGAACTTTATGAAGGAGATGATGATGAAGATGAATATGGCGCTTTAAAACCCAGCGATCGCGCTTTTAAAACAGCCGTTAATTTGGTTATAGAAGCGCATTCTTTAATGGGAATAACATTTCCCAAAGCATCAGCTTGTACCGACCATCAAGGCGGGGTTAGCCTAACTTGGACAAGTATACAGCCTGCTCGTAAAGTCCGCTTGTTTTGTCCCTTTACTGACGAACAGCCAATTCGCATTTATCATCGCCAAAATGATGAACACGGTTCAGAAAATTTAATCTCCGCAGCAACGTTAGTCGATCGGCTCAACTGGTTTAATCGAGTATGAATGAACAACATTCTGGCAGTGAGACCGATTTTCAACCACTACCTAACAGTGAGAGCGTTTACAGAGCATTGCTTCGGAAACAGTGGATCGATGAAGATACTGGATTGGTTGAATCTGAGGCTTACTACTTGCGTAAAGATAAAAATGAACGAGGTCTTTCTGTGAGTATTGCTAGTGTTTTTACTCCCGAACAATGTGCTGCAAGATTCAAAAAGTGTTATGGAGTTGCTCGCCTGGAAGTACCTAGCATCCGCGAGTTAGGTTTAGATGTAATTCCTGATTTTATATCTCACGCTGAAATATCAGGTCTACCTTACGTTGAAGATGATGCTGAACAAGCTGATTTTCTTGCTGATTCTTTGGCACAGCAGTCTCAAATTGTGTGGCTGCGTCAGTAAGTCAAAAGCGTCAATTACCCACAATCAATAAGGTTTGTAGTGAGGACTTTAGTCCTCTTCATGGATGCGGACTGAAGTCCTCACTACGAACCTATTCGATCGCGGTCATTCTCTTCGGACCATTACTCACAAGTTAAGCTAAAAACACTGTTGTCAATGAGTAATCTTACTCATTTTTTACGGAGATCCCAATTAAAATGTGACTCCATTTGTTCATTCTGAGTTCCAGGGAAAGGAGAAATAATGACGCTGACATGAGGTTTTCATGCCTAGCTTAACAATCCCTAAATCTTGATTTTTCGCCTCGGCAAAATACTTAACTTTCGTCAGAAGCTAATCCTTTTTGATAGGCAACAGAAAAATGATACATCCCCCGATAAATCATTTCTAATGAAACATGTTCAATGGGCACTCCTAATTCATCCGCAACGGCATCTCCCAAGTCTACTAAAACCGCATAGAATAGCCAAGTACCCCAGATTTGTAGCTGGATTCCATTGATCGAACCTGTCCATAAATAACTTAAATTCAGGATTCTCTTTACTGTACAAAATGCCTCTTCAATTCGCCAGCGTCTTTGATATAAGTCCGCTACTACATAGGGGGGTAATATTTCGGAATTTTGGACACTTGTCAGATAAGAATTGCAGGATTTTTTGGAGCGAATTTGTACTAATCTTATAGTCAAAGCTGGTGTGTTTTTTGTCCCTGCACCTATCTGAATTATCTGGTCTTTGACATCATAAGTATTGGTTAATACCCGTTTTATTTGATAAGATGCACCTCGATCCGAGTAATAAATCCAATCTTTTTCTCGATTAATTTTGACCAGAAAGCGAAGTGATAGAAGCCTCGATCTAATAACAGCAAGGTTTTTGGCTTAACTTTCTTTAGTAAATCTTCTTCCCAATGAGTATCTGCTTGTTTCGGATTTTTCCAAAAATAAATTTCTTCGGAAAGATGAGTTACTAGGTCTATAATTACTCTCATTTTTCCGGATAATTGACCAATTGGAACATCTGATAAACTATCTAGTTTACGAAATAATGCTTCTAATGTTGAGCCATCTGCTATCCAGATATTTTCAAAGTTTTTTAAGGCAAATTGTACGCTATTTGGTAATGGTCTCGATTTTCTCATCAACCATTTTTGTCGAAAATGAGGCAGTAATTCTTTAAATACTTTCTCAAATAACATTGATGGAAAAGTTAAAAATCTTTGTGACAATGCCTTAGAGGCTAATTTCTTGTGGCTGACACCATAAAAATCCTTCTCTCTTTAATAATCTGGTTAATTCTGTTACTCCTGCTACGTCTCGCCATAGTAAACTTAATATTGCTGCCATCATTAATGGTAGTGTTAGAATTCTATCTCTTAAATTTAGTTGGCGATAAAAAGTTTTTTGGGCCGCCATTGCCGGAATTAATAAATCTTCCAGGTAACTCGCGATCGCTTCGTTTTCTACTTGGGGACGATTTTTTTTCTTTGCATGATCTCGGTTGATGGGTTTTTTGCTAGTCACAACTGGTTCAATTATGGCTCAAATGCTTGCCTGACAAAGGTTTCATCCTATTTTACCTTTCTTTTGTATACCCCTTGACAATTTGCACTTTTTCTTAACTTGTCACAAATGCAAGCATCACATTACACACAAACAAGCATAAATATGATGAATTATTTCAAGCCTTTGTTAATTTTTACAGCCTTTGCAGCGGTTGTCGGTTTGGGGAAAACTGTTGCCATAGCTGCTGTTTGGAATATCTCTGAAACTGAGTTAAGTTTGCCACTTCACAGGGTGCAAATAGCAGCAAAGAGCGATCGCAATTTCAAGACTTCAAAAGGTACACTAAAACCAGGCAGTGTCCTATCTGTCGATCCAGATGAAGTTAGGGGCATACCAAAAGCTGAGGCGCGGCGGCGTTTCATCCTGAATAAGATATATCGCGTTCAGGAAGGCACTACCGCTGACGATTTATTCATCGTTGATGATAAAGCAAATAAATGGGTAGTAAAGGATGTCTTATCTGCTACTGAAGACGCTACTAATAAAAGCGCCGCTCTGATAGTTTCGTGTAACGCGAATGTCTGGGCTGTTATAGAGAATTTTTAATATGTGAAAATTGGTATTTGGTTTGACAGTTAGCCTAAATTATCAAAAAAGGTCGCCTGCAATGGCGACCTTTTTTTGATTAAAAATCAAACATCAAATATGTTTAATTTTTAACTATTGTTCTAACAGTCGTAGTAGAGAGCAAACTCGTAGGGGTGAGGGCGCAACCGCATCGGGTTGACTTCGTTGTCGAGTTTGTAGGAAATCCAGGTTTGGATGAAGTCTTCGGTAAAGACGCCTGTTTCTGTTAAGAAAGCGTGGTCCTTTTCTAAAGCTTCTAACGCGCCTTCCAAGGAACCGGGAGTAGAAGGAACTTTGGCTAATTCTTCTGGAGAAAGGTCGTAGATATCTACGTCCAAAGGTTCGCCCGGATCGATTTGATTCTTGATGCCGTCTAAGCCTGCACACAGCATGGCTGCAAAGGCTAAATAGGGGTTGGATGTGGCATCGGGACAGCGGAATTCTAAGCGCTTGGCTTTCGGGTTGTTGCCGGAAAGGGGAATTCGCACTGATGCCGATCGATTTCCTTGAGAATAAGCTAAGTTTACAGGCGCTTCAAAGCCGGGAACCAACCGCTTGTAGGAGTTGGTTGTCGGGTTGGTGATTGCCAAAAGTGCCGGGGCGTGCTTGAGAATGCCGCCGATGTAATGCAGTCCCATTTGACTGAAACCTGCATATTGATCGCCTGCAAATAGCGGTTGGCCGTCTTTCCAAATCGACTGGTGAACGTGCATCCCGGAACCGTTGTCGTTAAACAGCGGTTTGGGCATGAAGGTGATGGTTTTGCCGTATTTTTTGCCGACGTTTTTGATGACGTATTTGTATGTCAGCAGGTAGTCGGCGGCTTGGACTAATGTTGCAAAGCGGAAACCGAGTTCGCACTGCCCGCCGGTGGCGACTTCGTGGTGGTGCTTTTCGATTGGTACGCCGCATTTGGCCATTGTCAGCAGCATTTCCGTTCTCATGTCTTGAGAGGTATCGGTTGGTGCTACTGGGAAATAACCTTCTTTGTAACGCGGTTTGTAGCCGAGGTTGCCGCCTGCTTCTTCTTTGCCGGAATTCCAGCGACCTTCGACGGAATCTACGTAATAATACCCGGAATTTTGGGTTTGGTCGAAGCGAACGTCGTCAAAAATGAAGAATTCTGCTTCTGGCCCGAAGAATGCTGTATCGCCGAGACCGGTGGTCAGCAGGTAGTCTATGGCTTTTTGGGCTATGGTGCGGGGACAGCGGCTGTACGGTTGGCCGGTGCGGGGTTCTTTGATGCTGCAAATGAAGCTGATGGTGGGTTCTGCCATGAACGGATCCATCCACGCGGTGCTAGGATCGATGACCATTGTCATGTCTGATTCGTTGATGGCTTTCCAGCCCCGAATGCTGGAACCGTCGAAGGGTACGCCGTCGGTGAAGGCGGTTTCGTCGATTTGGTCGTGGTACAGGGAAAGGTGTTGCCAGATCCCCGGCATATCGATGAATTTCAGGTCAACGATCTGGATCTTATTTTCTTTTATGTAGTTTAGGGCTTCTTGGGGTGTCTGGAACATGACTTACTCCTGATATTGGTTTTGTTGCGGGCGATCCTATAAAGCAAGCTTCGCTAAGGGCAAATTTCAGACTGTTTGCGCGATCGTAAGCCTTGAGTTTCCACATTTTTGTAACAATGGATACAAAATATGAAAGTGGGCCCAGTGGGGCAGGACAATTTGTGATGATTGCCTTGTCTGTGTTTGGGCTGTTGATATCAGGCAAACGGCTGAACTTGGCGGTCATTTGCCGGGGAGGGACTACCCTGTGTGCAAATCCTATCTCAAATCTTAATCAAAGGCCGATTTGTAGTAGTCTACAATAGGCGGTCTATCTCAGATAGCAAAGTATTGATAAAGATTTTTGGGAGAGAAACTTATGCGCGATGCGGTGACGAGTCTGATTGAAAATTATGATGTTGCTGGTAGGTATTTAGACCGAGATGGTATCGATCGGTTGAAATCTTATTTTGCAACTGGCACAGCACGGGTACAAGCAGCAGCGGCGATTAACAGCAATGCTGCGGCTATTGTCAAGCAAGCTGGTATTCAGCTATTTGCAGAACAGCCCGAACTGATCCGTCCCGGTGGTAATGCCTACACAACTCGTCGCTACGCGGCTTGTCTGCGAGATATGGACTACTACTTGCGCTACGCTACTTACGCCTTGGTGGCTGGAAGTACGGATGTGCTGGACGAGCGCGTGCTCCAAGGTTTGCGGGAAACTTACAATTCTCTGAGCGTTCCCATTGGCCCGACGGTGATGGGGATTAGCATTATGAAGGAGATGGTTAAGGCTCAGGTGGAAGCTGCCGGCTTGTCTGTCGGGCCTTTTCTGGACCAGCCTTTTGATTACATGATTCGCGAATTGAGCGAACAAGATATTTAAGTCAAGCAAGCTGGTTCTTTGAGCAACAAATTGCATTTTTCGCTTGCACGTAGCGGGTTCGCGATCGCTTTTTTGGCATCACAGCAAAAAAGCGATCTTTTTTTATGAGTTATACCACAATACGGTTTACTTAAGACTATTTATGCCCCGGAGATCCTTGCAGCATCCCCCGAATCGTTGCGTGGACTTTAAGAGCTTTCTTATCCCCCCCTTATTAAGGGGGGTTAGGGGGGATCTGTCTTAAGTGAACCGTATTGAGTTAGATCATTTTCGATTGGGTATCTGTAAAGAATTAGGAATGACCTACTGTATAAGGGTTTGGAGTTGACCTACAGTTGCATTCTGTTGGGAAACTGATATTAGAAATCGCCAACATATCCCCAGACGAGGCATTTGTCGAGGGGATTTTTGGTGGGGTGGCGGTTGATTTGGTCGGCGCTGATTGCTTCTACTTCGCCGTTGGGGTAAAGAATGTGGATGATGTTGCCGCTGACGAAGGCCAGAGGATTTTCTTGACAAATGTCAGGATTTCTGATTGGAAAGTTCGTTTTTTTCATGCCCATGGCCCTGATTGTGTTTGTAGCGCATTCCCCTGTATTCACATAATCTTTGATTTGCGACATTTTTTATGTGATTCTACGAATGTCGATGTGTGATAAAACTACAGGGTCATAGCGATCTGGGTCACATCATGTGGGGTGGGAGCGATCGGCGATCGAGCTTCAAAATACTATACAAATGCTGATGTGAGCGCATCGCCCTCGGAAAACCCAAATAATTATAAAAAATCCGCAGTGGGGTTTTTGCGTAAGTGCTAATCTGATACTGTCCTCAACCAGAACCGTACAGATTAAACACCTTGGCTAAACAACGAATAGACACTTTATTGGTAGACCTGGATTTATGTACCTCCCGACAACAAGCTCAAGCCTTGATTCGGACTGGTCAAGTCTCGATCGACCAACAGGTAATTGACAAACCCGGCACTGAGGTTGATATTACAGCAAATATTCTGATTAAAGAGCGATCGCGCTACGTTTCCAGAGGCGGCGACAAATTAGCCAAAGCTTTAGAAATATTTGCAATTCCCGTCGCGGGCAGAATCTGTCTCGACGGCGGCATTTCCACAGGCGGTTTTACCGACTGCTTGCTGCAAGCCGGTGCGACACTGGTATACGGGATAGATGTTGGCTACGGTCAAGCTGATTGGCGCTTGCGTAACGATCCGAGGGTAATTTTGAAAGAACGCACCAATTTGCGCTACATGACTGCTGCGGAGCTTTACGGCGAGTCACCCCCCCCAGCCCCCCCTTATCAAGGGGGGGAGCAAGAATTGCCCCTAGCCGGTGCTTTGCCAAAAGGAGTTTATGCAGATTTGGCGGTAGTAGATGTGTCGTTTATTTCCCTAGATAAGGTTTTACCGGCGCTGTGGGAATTGTTGGTGGCGCCGCGAGAAGCGGTATTGTTGGTAAAGCCGCAATTTGAAGTTGGGCGCGATCGCGTCGGAAAAAAAGGCGTAGTCAGAGACTCGGCAACTCAAGCCGATGCGATTTTTCAAGTGTGGAAGGCAGCTACAGCTTTAGGATGGCAGGAAAGAGGCTTAACGTGGTCGCCTTTACTTGGCCCGGCCGGTAATATCGAGTATCTTTTATGGTTGGGGATCGATCGCGAACAGGAACCAGACCAAAGGGCGATCCTCTTCGAGGGCTGCGCTAACGAAGAGGGTGTTGTGAAGGAACGGATCGCACAAGTCGCAAAAGCGGCCGCGCAGGAACTTGTCAAGTGATTTTAGATTTTAGATTTTAGATTGCCTTCAAAATGTCAAGCCAAGCAATTTTAAAAGTCTCCTATCGATTTGAGATTTTTAGATTGACTTCAAAATATCAAGCCGAGCAATTTTAAAAGTCAAATTTGGAGAGCAAAATTATCTAAAATTTCAAATTGTTTTGTCAATCAGACTCCTAAACTTTCACAAGAGTGAATAATTCCATGCAGCCATTAAAACAAGTCGGTTCGATTTTACTGTACGTCCTAGGTGGCATAGGTTATCTGGCAATTGCAGCTACTATTGTAGGCGTGTCAATTCTCATCAAATTCGCAGCTCTGCTGCTGGCAGATAAATTATTATATACAATTCTGATTATCGGTGATTTGTTGAGGGGCATCGAAATTATTGAACTGTTAAATATATTGGTATTTGCTTTTATCGGCATGGGATTTGGCATCGCTACAAAACTGCTCCCCCCTAAATACGGCCGCCAAATTAGTGCGGCTTTGTTGATTCCTATAGTTCCCATAGTTTTCATGAGTACGCCAGCCATCAGATATAATTCTTGGCTGGACAAAGTAGCGGAATCGGATAAGTTATCGCCGGCGGAAACTGCAACATTAACTAACTCATTTTTAAACCGAAAGGTAGGAGTGGAGGGTTTTATCGGTTATTATGTATATACGGGTCAGTTTCCGGTGATTCCGACAAAACAATCTGAGATGAAAGACCTCGATAGCTTTGAAAAAAAGGTTAATTCGAGATTTGTGCAGTTAACTGGTGTTGCTCCGACGATTGTTTCTTGGTCAATGCGGGTTTGTTTTTGGTTGATTAGAATATTTTACTTTTGTATTGCGGTAATTGCGACGATTGTTCATTTTAGGGAAGGTGTGAGAATCGCGGGAGGGTAAGAGTACAAATAAGACTCGGCGGTTGAAACCACTGCTATACAAACGAAGAAGATAAGACTCGGCGGTTGAAACCGCGACTACACAAACTTTCGTCTGCCTCCGCAGACTGAAGATAAGTCGTAGGGTGCGTCAGCTCTGAACTCTTCGATTATTCACAAATAACCCTGTTCTGACGCACCCGAATCAACTTTCGATTTTTGATTTTCGATTAAAGCCGTAGGGTGCGTCAGCTCTGAACTCTTCGATTATTCACAAATAACCCTGTTCTGACGCACCCGAATCAATTTTTATCAGCTTCTGTAATTTCGGGTAAATCTTCATACCATTCGGGAAAAAATCCCTCGGATTCAGTTCGCGTAATATTAAAGCGAGATTCAACATCTGCTAAAGTTGGGATGAGTTCAGTAATGGCTGTCGTTTGTGTCATATTTTAAATTCTTGCTGCAAGCGATCGATAATTGTATTGCAGGTTGGTAGTGAGGACTTCAGTCCGCAGGTTGGTAGTGAGGACTTCAGTCCGCAGGTTGGTAGTGAGGACTTCAGTCCGCAGGTTGGTAGTGAGGATCCAAGGAGAGAGGACTCGCATTCCTCACTACAAACCAAGTTGATGATAGCTCGACCGGATGTGGTATTATTTGTGATAGCTGCTGGATAACGATCGCCTTTTTTGAGCTAAGGCAATTTTTAGTTACCAATTTTGAATTCTTGCTGCAAGCGATCGATAATTGTATTGCGCTCAATGGTAGCGAGAATCTCTTGAATGACAGTATCCTGTCCCAGGGGGCCCCAAGTGCAGCCTTTTTCTAAATAAACTTGGGCCGCGCGACCGACAGCATAGGTTCCGTAAGCTGCTAAACTAGCTTGAGTAACAGCCACTCCGGCAAAAGTAGAAAAGCCGATATGCGGCGCAGCAGCGGCTGCACTTTTGCCAAATCCCAAGAGGAAACTGCTACCCAATTCTCCCAAAAGTACGCCGCCAGCGCTGGAGAAAATAGTTTGCCAAAGTTTCCCAGCTTCGTAACCAGTCATCGGTAAACAGTAAAGTCTGGATAAAGAGCGAATTAAGGCTAAATCTGCGACAGTTGCGCCCATGACATCTACGAAAGCAACGGGGTTTAAGCCGACAGCCAAAGCTTTGTATTTTGCAAATTGCCAGATTAAATCTTCGGCTTCTGTTTGGCGCAATTTGAGAATTTGATGGGCAAGATTTGCTTCGGCATCTCTAGCTTCTACTAAAGCATTGAGTGCGAGGAGCGATCGCCCTTCTCTGTTAAGAATTGTCAAAATTGTGTGCTTGAGTTCGTCTATTTGGGGAGGCGGCGATTCCCATTCGTGAGTGATACTTCCATCTGACCATTCTACCCGCACTTGCACCGGCGCGGGTTCGGCGGCTACCATGACTATTTCTAAAGATTTGGCAATTTTAGCGGGTGGTTTTGCTGTAGATTTAGGAGCAGGGATGTTGTTTTGGCGATCGTCCAAATCGTCCAAATCGTCCAAATCGTCCAAATCTTCCTTATCTGTTACCGCATCGGCTGCTGACTGTTCAGAATTTCCCAGCGCTTGCAAACTTTGGTAAATAGCTTTTCTGTCTAATTCTGGATACAGGTCAATTTTATTAAAAACTAAAATTAGCGGCTTTTGAGCAGTTTGCAATTCGCACAAAGCTTGATATTCAGTGCGAGTGATATCGCCAGCTACAACAAACAGAATTAAGTCAGCTTGGCGAGTGACTTGTTTCGCCATCTCGCCGCGCACTTCGCCGCCAACTTCATCAAGTCCGGGAGTATCAATTAACTCAACTTGAACCCCCCCCGGCCCCCCCTTACCAAGGGGAGGTTCTACGCCCCCAAGGAGGGGTAAAGGCACATTCCAGCGCAAGGAACGCGGCCACTGAGTCACGCCGTTGAGGGGGCCTGTTTGCAAGATTTTTTGACCCAACAGCGCGTTTAATACGGCTGATTTGCCACGACTTACTAGCCCGAAAGTTGCAATCCGAATGATGTTGTGGTCGAGTTTTTCTGAGGTAGAAGTTAAAATATCTAACTGAGTTTGCAGCGCCGCTTCTAATTCTGTGTTGTTGGAGTTTTTTTTGCCTTGGCGCAGGTAGGAGTAGCGCGCGAGGGCTTCGCGCAAACTGGCGCGGGCTAGGGATAGGCGATTTTCTTGGATGGAATTGTCAGCCATTGGCGATCGGCTTTTTTAAGCTATGTAATTGAGTATGGAAATATAACATTCTATTTCTTATTTTAATACAATTTTTGATAATTTTCTAGCTTTGTATTTGGGAGTTAGGTAGGGAAGCGGCCCTGCCAATATGTGTCAGCTTAAGACAAAAACTTTTGATAAATCTCGTCTGTAGCCGAGGCTTCTTCCCCCTAAATCCCCCTTAAGAAGACCCACTTTGATGATGACTTCCGGCTCCCCCCTTGTTAAGGCTACCCTGTACACACAACTTGAAAAACTAACGTCATAGCCCTTCGATCCCCCTAAATCCCCCTTAAAAAGACCCACTTTGATGAGGACTTCCAGTCCCCCCCTTATTAAGGGGGGTTAGGGGGGAGCTAGGCCTAATCGTCCAACAGACAAGGTTTCTTGCCACTGGTGCGTCCAGATGCTTCTAATTTGCCGCCGAATTAACAGCCTGCGGCCCCAGATGTCTGAGGTGATAGACGAATCGCCACTTGGTTGACGAAAGATTGCAAGAAAGAAACTTGCTGATTTTGCTGAAATACTGCTTGCAAAGTTTTCGTCAACTGATTGAGACTGAAAATGCCTTTGGCTGCATTTTCTAGTTCTTGACTTTGGAAATATTCAATCAAACTCAGTCCGGCTATTCTGGTAAAATAGGCTGCACTAATTCCCTGGACTGCGCCTCCGGCTGCATAGGTAACGGCATTGCTTTTGAGCAGTCCAGCAATTGTTTGGGTAGACAGTTCTACTAATCCCAGTTTGAACATTTGGGTGGCCAAAGTTCCGGCGACTGTCTTAGCTTGGTCTAAGGAAAACTGTTGCTTGTAGATAGCGCCGAGGTCGATTACCAGTTGGGTGCTGATGGCGGTTGTTGCTAGCAAGTCTAAGGCTGCAACCGGATTAGCAAACACGGCGGCGGCGGCGATATACTGATATTGTTCGATGATGGGCATTGCCCGATCGCGCCTGACGCCATTTAATAAAGTTTTTGCCTCTAATTTAACCGTTGCAGCCTCGCGCACTGCACTCGCCCAGACCAACTGCTGCCGTTCTTGAGTTAAGATTTGAGTGAATCTTTCTGTCAGCGGTTCGAGTTGAGAAACTTGATTTTCGATCCGTTCTTGAAATGTGCCGTCCGCTTGGTGCTGCCGCACTTTAATCGAATTGGGAGAAGCTGCGATCGCAATTATATCTTCTGTCCCCAATATTCCCTGCATTCTTTGGTGCAACTTCTGCAAAATTTGCGACTGCTGCGCTGGCAAATATTGGTCTAGTTTGTTCAAAACTAGCAGCACGCGCTGACCTGCGGACGCTAGCTGAGATAATGTTTGAAACTCAGAATCCGTGATGTCGCCCGCTGTGACAAACAGCACTAAATCGCCGCCGATTTTAGCATCCGCATTTGTGGTATTAACAAACAGCGGTGATGTTTCTGAGAAAATCAGCTTTTGCGGCTGTTGGGATGCCCAATTAGAGTTTAAAACTTGAATTAAGGCAGTTTTACCGACAGCTTTGCCGCCTGTTACGGTAATCTGCAAATCTTGTCTGTCTAATTCAGCTTTGAGCCGATCGAGCTTTGCTGTTAGATGAGCCGGATTTAGCGAGTTTTGAGCTTCTGAGGCGAGCAGTTTAATTGCTGCTTCGGCAGCAGCGATCGCTTTTTCGGCTGCTTCCCGCTTGGCCAGGGGCTGCGGGAGTTCGAGTTCGAGTTTGGGGGATTGTTGTTTCCACCACCAATACCCCGCACCGGCAGCCGCCAAGCCGATGAGTGCCGTTTCGCCCATTTCTGAACCCGAATGCTGTAGAGTTTCCAACAGCCACAGCGCTGCTGAAAGTCCTATTCCGCCTATCAAAATCGGTCGCCGCAAGTTAAGTGTCATTTTTCCCTTCCTGTGGGTATTATTGCCAAGCTTAACCTTACCGGGCTTGGCCTTTCTCCCTATATTCCATCGTACCTCTGCGGCATCCAAACTGGCAGGCGGGCGATCGCACTTTTGGTGCGGGATTTCCGGCCTGCTGTACAATAGATATCTCCATAAATTCTTGTGGAACAGGCATCCTGCTTGTTCAAAACAGGCTTTTTGGCCAGAAGTCTAATCTACTTTTTGCACTTTTTCAAACTGGGAATAGAGGACTGAAGTCCTCACTACGAACGAAGAGGTTTTTACATTATTTTTATAAAACAAAATAGTTGATGTTTTCCTAGGTTGATTATTCTGGAAACTGCGCTTTAAAAACATCAATTATCTCTGTTGGAATTGCTCGCGGTCGCATTGTCACAATTTCCACCCACACCCAAAGCGCCTCTGCTTTTAACAAGATTTCGTCACTCCCATTCGAGCGAATTTCGTAGCGGCGCACGGCCCGCGGCCCGCGCATCTGTTCGATCCAAGTCGATATCTCCAGTCTATCGCCTGCAGCGGCCGATCGCAAATAATCAATTTCTATCCGCCGCATGACAAAAACGCCGCCCAATTCCCGGTAACGGTCTAATGTAAATCCCAAGTTTTCTAAATGTTCGATCGCAGCGTGTTCTAAATAATGCTGGTAGACTGCATTATTGACGTGACCGAGGGCATCCATTTCGTAATGGCGCACTCTAATTTGTGCAGTAAATGGCGTCAATTGCTCACCTTTCCACTTGTTGCGGTATTTTGGAGTTCCGAGTGCGATCGAAAATGCCAGCCCAGACGCGATCGGAACTGATTGCACCTTACACTAACAGTCCTGAACGCACGGGGAGTTAGAAACCGGGTTTTTTACGAAAATCTTTAGCACTCACCCACAGATTAGGAAAAAAACCCGGTTTCTTTGGTACTGATGCGTCCAGGACTGACTAAAAAATAGTTGAAACGCTAATGCTTCCCGGTTAATCTTAGTCTTGGACGCACTGGTGGCCGTGACCTTGTTGTAAGTGCATCCAAGACTAAATCTTTGAGAAATCCGACGAGTAATTGACTAATCTCCCAGACAAATTCCCAAACCGCGGGCCGTTTTAACCAGAGTACCGTCGAAGTCTACAGGTCTGTATTTGGAAATCGCATCTTCCAGCGGAACACTCACAACTTCCCGCTGCTGCCAAGATACCATGCAGTCAAATTTCTCTTGGGCAACTAAATCAACTGCTGCGACACCAAAAGCCGAAGCAATTAATCTTTCTAGCGGAGAAGGCATTCCCCCGCGCTGAGTGTGTCCCAAAACTGTGACGCGAGTTTCTGCACCGCTACAATCAGAAATTGTATCAGCTAAATACTGACCAATTCCGCCTAATCGACTTTGGCCTAAGCGATTTGTGTGCATTACTAACTCGCCTGCTTCTGTCCGCACAGCCTCCGCTACGATAATTAAACAGTAGTTTTTTGAGCGTTGTTGGCGTTCTTGAATTTTCGCGCAGATTTCGGAAATTTTGTAAGGAATTTCGGGAATCAGAATGATATCAGCACCGCCAGCAATTCCGGCACTGATCGCAATATGTCCGGCATCGCGTCCCATGACTTCCACAATCATCACGCGGCTGTGACTTGCCGCAGTAAAATGCAAGCGATCGAGCGCTTCTGTGGCAATATTGACAGCAGTATCAAAACCGATCGAACGCTCGGTAATACCGACATCATTATCAATAGTTTTAGGAATAGCAACTAAATTCAAATTGCCTTGTTGGGCAATCTTCCTGAGAATGGCGAGACTGCCGTCGCCACCAATGCCAATTAAGGCATCCAAACCTAGTTTGTGATAGCCTTCGATAATATCCTCAGAGCGATCGCGCAAACTGCCATCAGGCATCGGGAAAGCAAAAGGGTTGCCCTCATTTGTAGTCCCTAGCATCGTACCGCCAATAGTCAGCCAGGAGTCTACTTTCTCCACATTCAAGGCAATTGCTTCGGGAGGGCGACTCATCAATCCTTTGGTGGCTTGACGAATGCCCATCACTTTCCAATTGTAAGTTTCCGTGGCGCGGTAAACAACGGCTCGAATCACTGCATTTAATCCTGCACAGTCACCCCCGCTGGTGAGAATGCCGATACGTTTTTGTTCTCCCATAATTAAGCCAGACTTTTGTTCCTCAGAACATGGTTGATATTTTTAGATCCCGATTCGTTCAATCCTGATTTTCGACGTAAGTAGTTACCAATAAACTTTACTCTGTAACAAAATATAAAGCTATGATAAGCTTTGTAATTGCTTCGTTTCACTTTGTTTCACTGGCTGTTTGACTACTTATGTATTTTCAAGCTTCAGCGACCTAATTGAGCAGCTAATCTCTGACACTAAATCCGAGTTACCCACCCCTTTTATGATTCGGCGGTTAAAACCGCTTCTATACAAACGAAGCCCGCCTCCGCAGGCTAGGAAATAAAGGGGATATTTAGCCAGAATTTGGTATGACACGCTCCACAAGTTCGATCGGCTAACTTTGGTAGCGTCCCAAATCACCGTCTCAAATACAACATAAATTTTACTTGGGATTGAGGCGTTTAGAAACTTGGTTGATGATACCGCTGAGAATTGCACCGCCCATCAGAATACCGAGGGCGGGATTAAATACGGGCTGCCAAAGACTGTACCACAAATCGAAACCGAGATTCACGCCAGTCGATCGCCCTGCAACGGCGATCGCAAACCACCCAAAAATAGCCAAGACGAAAAACACATCAGCTACTAGAATCAAGTTGATAAAGTTAAGAATTTTATCTTTCATGGTCGATGGTTCCTTTTGAGTGTATATGTGTCAACTTTTGGCAAGCGGTTGGTAACGGAGAGGGTCGATCGCTGCAACAGGCGATCGAATCAAGATAAAATATCATTGAATTGTTTTCGCATACTTGTGGTCAAAATATGGTTCGTTATACACTTCCTCAAAGCCCCGAAATTATTTTAACCGTCAAAGGGAAAGATTCAGCCAAAGCCCGCGAAGAAGCAATGGATCGGCTGATGCTGCTGATGGATGAAGGGAAGCTACCTACAGAGCTCGCAGAAGGATTTGGGCCCAAGCAGTTTGTTGAAGTTATCGAAGATGCTGCTGTGTCTGAAGGCGAGGACGCGATTACTGAAGCCGTGCAGGTTTTGAGCAATTTGGCAAGTCTCAAATTGAAAGTCATGGAATCCCGGGAAGAAGCGCTTAAAATCCGGGAGGCGATCGACATTTTGTTTACAGATGAGGCTGTGAGTGCCGAAGAAATTGGTCGCCTCAAAGACGGTTTCAAGGTTCTCAAAAACTTCGCTCAAGCTAACGTCCGCTATCGAGAAGCTAGGGGTAAAGCTGAAGAAGCGCGGGCTATTCTCGACGAAGCTTTGCAATCTGTAGAATCGGAAAAAAAGGCGCAGAAGTCGGCAAAATAACAGTACAGAGACACCAGTTTTTATAGGTAACAAAGAGTGTCCGTTCTCTCGCGATATGCAATGTCCAGTTAATTGACCGTAATAAAAATGGTTGGTAGTGAGGACTTTAGTCCTTCCTCATCAAAAGTATGAAGAAGGACTAAAGTCCTCACTACCAACCTGAAGGACTAAAGTCCTCACTACCAACCTGAAGGACTAAAGTCCTCACTACCAACCTGAAGGACTAAAGTCCTCACTACCAACCTGATAACGGTTATTTTACCGGATATAAGATAAATCATATCGACCTTATTAAAATCAGGATAAAAATTATGAGCGAACAACAAACAGGAATTCTCAGAAACTCAATGACAGGCAGCTTGGTGCTGGCAAAAAAGTTAGGCTTTGAACCCAAAACTGTGATAGATGTCGGCGCAGCTTTGGGAACATTTAACCTTTACGAAACTTTCCCCAATGCGCGACATTTGCTCATTGAACCCATCGCCGAAAATGAACCTTACCTCGCCAAAATTTGCCGCAAGCTCAAAAGTGCAGAATACATTATTGCTGCGGCGGCCAAAGAATCAGGAGTTTTAACTCTCAGCGTCAGTCCCGGGATGGTGCACTCTTCGATTTCAGAAAATCCCGTTACTGACAGCAGCAATCCTTATATGAGAAACATCCCAGCAATTACGCTGGATGGCATATGCAGGGAAAGAAATTTGCCAAGCCCGTATTTAATTAAAGTCGATGTAGATGGCAAAGAATTAGATGTTTTAGCGGGAGCAACTGAGATTTTGCAGCATACTGAATATGTAATTGTAGAAGTTACTTTGTTTGGTCAGATGTATGAAGTAATAAGTTTTATGAAGTCCCAAGGATTCGCAGCTTACGATATTGTTGATTTAGCTTATCGCCCGATTGATGCAGCTTTGTGGCAAATTGATATGGCTTTTGTTAAGGAATCGGGTCTCTTTAGAAAAGATAGCAGTTACGCGACTGGAGAGCAGGATATCGAAGCACTTAATTCGCATCTCAAAGCTTATCGGGAAGCTTTTATTAAACACATTGACACTCATTACAGCGACCCAGTAGAGCCGGAACTGCAGGTAACTCAAGCTGTTTTGGGCGAAGATTATGTCATCATTTAACTCAAGTTGCTTCCATCCGATCCCAAATCCGGGTCGCACTTCGCACGCTTATTTAATTAATCCTCAACATCTAAAAAACAGGTTTCCTAAATGCTGCTATTGTCGTCTATAAGCCAATACGGTTCACTTAAGAGAGATCCCCCCTAACCCCCCTTCGATGCGGGGGGGACAAGAAGCTCTTAAAGTCCCCCTACAACCAGGGGGATGCGAGGGGGATCTCCGGGGAATAAATAGTGTTAAGTAAACCGTATTGGTCTATAAGCCAATTGTGAACCGTTGAGTTGCTGGCGGTCGAAGCTGTCAACCATCAACCAATGGAGGCTCTCAATTCTAGTTCTTTAGCCCAAGGTATTGCTGCCAAAATATAGTAGATGTCATTTCCTTTGAAGCACTTTTCCACTGTGTACTTACGGATGACCATTCATTACTACCTTCAGCAGCAACTTTAAACCACCTAGTCAAAAGGTTAGTACCAGCTAATTTATCTACCTCATTTTGGTTATTATAGCTTTTACTAAGCTTGATAATGCTCATGTGAAAGGTTTCTGGGTCACAGTTTTTGATAAAATCTGGGCCTTTTAGATAGTCTTCAAAAGCTTTTACAACCATCTCTACATGATTATAATCAAATTTTGCTAAAGCCTGAAGTATTACTTTTGTCAAATGCTGAACTGCATCCATATATTCTGGAGAATAATGGATGGAATAAGCTATTAAATCATTGCGGATATAATAATAATTTTCCCAATTTACATTTTTGGCAGAAGCTGGTTGATGCCACACCGCCATTGATGGAAAAGCTACAATGTTATTGCCCAACTCTTTTATTCTTAAACCAAACTCTACATCATCTATTTTGATAAATAAAGGCAGCGGTAATTTAGTTTGTTCAACAAGTTCCTTAGAAAAAGAGAAAAACCAAAATCCGCCATAGTCTACATCTTCTTCCTTGAGTAACCTGTTGAGAGAATTAGAATCTCGTAAATCGATATTATAATTTAAAGCAATTAATGCCCCAGGCCCAAATCCTCTATTTTTAGAATAGGCGTTGTACGATGCTCCTGCTTCATACAACATATGCTTTTTTTCTAAATTTAGCAGTCCACCCGCTACAGCGAAATCAGAATTGGCGTATTCATACAAAGGAAATAATTTATAAATACATTCACTTTCTAACTCTATATCATCATCCATAAGCAAAAAATGAGAATATTTTTTTTCCTCTAAAGCTTCGACCAACCCTCTGGTAAAGCCCCCGCTTCCACCAGCATTTATATTAGGAACTAGCCTCTGTTTTGGCTTGCCGAAATCAGCTTCATCTAAAGTTCTACCATTATCAACAACGAATACTTTAAAGTCCTTGATTTCTAGTAATTCATCTTGAAAAATGGCAGTTAGTGTATTTTGTATGAATTCCTCTTTTTTAAAGGTGCAAATGACAATCCCCAAGGATGCTTCTCTAGTTTTACTTTCATCAGTTGCTATCCATGCCTCTTTAAATGCACCATGTTCACTAGAACAGGTTATTTCAAAATATATTCTACCCGCTTTTTTGCCTTGAAGGAGATTTATTGGTAAGATTTTTACAGGATCGGAGAATTGACATTTCTTAAAGCTCTCTTCAGAAATTATTTCTTTGTTTTTTTGTCCATCAAATTCTCGGCAAACAGAAATTTTAAAATCGCCTTCAAGTTTCAGCAAGTAGTAGATAGAGCTAAGAGTTGTATATTGAGTATAAAATCTCTCGTAAAACGAATTAAAGTAAGAATTTGAGGAGACAACACCACCCTGAGATAAAACAACTTTTTTGTCATCTTCCTGGTAGTTTATAGATGCAGATTCATTACACCGTATATATACATCCGAGGTTTCGGCTGATTTTGGGAGCTTAATTCCAGCTAATATGTTCATGTAATATGTACCTCTTGTTGTAGTAAACTTAGTTAGTAAACTTAGTTATTTTATTTGACTGATGTTAAAGAGTCTTAGCTTAAGAGTAATTTGTGGATAGGTTCTAGTACCTCCTCCTTTAGGCATAACTCCTATCACATTTATTTAAGTCGTGGATAAAGGGATTGATGTCGCATGAAAGCCTCTTCTAAGCTTGGATCAACTGATTGGGGAGTGGCCGCAAGCGTTGGTGCGGCTGTTAGTTTGAGCGTGTCATTAGCATCTGCGTATACGCCTATTCCGATACCCGCTAATAGAGCAGCACCACGCGCGGAAGCCGCAGCAACTGTAGTTGCATAGAGGGGTATTCTCAATACATCACTCAGTAATTGTTTCCAAGGCTTTTCTGCGGTTCCACCGCCTGCTAAACGCACTTCTGTGGCCTTAAAACCTGTAGCCTCAAGTGCCTCAAAACCTTGTCGCAAGGCAAAAGCAACTCCCTCTAAAGCGGCCCGCATCAGGTGCGCCTGCGTGTGATGAAGTCCAAGCCCCACCCATGCCCCGCGTATATTCGGATCGAGGTGTGGAGTGCGCTCACCTGTGAGGTATGGCAAAAATGTTAACCCTTCACATCCTGGGGCAACAGAAAACGCTTTAGTATAGACTTGCTGCCAATCTAAGCCGAGGATACCTCGCACCCACTCAAGCGCTAACCCGGCATTTTGCATTGCTGCAAGGCTGTACCACCCGTTAGGTACGGCGGCTCGATAGAGATGCGTGCGATCGTGACGATCGATAATTGGTTGCGATCGAGGTGTAATGATTTGAGCGCCCGTGCCGATCGTTAGTTGAACCAAACCAGGCTCTAGTAGTCCGTTACCAAGCGCTGCCGCTGCGGTATCCGCAGCACCAGCGATAACGGGTAAACCAACTCTCAAGCCAAGATGCTCTGAAGCAACAGTTGTTAGATAGCCTGCGATCGCACTAGAGGGGATAATTTTCGGCAACCAATCGCAACGTAGATTCAGCGCCCCGATTGCATCCCCAGCCCAGTTGTCCGACACAACATCGTAAAGCAAAGTACCGCTAGCATCAGATGGTTCGGTTGCAACTTCCCCAGTCATCCGCAAGCGCAGCCAATCTTTTGGCTGAAGTGCCCAACGCGCTTCGGTGCAGACAGCAGCCTCGTGTTCTCGCAGCCACAACAAAGTTGGACCCGCCATGCCCGCTGTGATTGGGTTGCCCGATCGCTCTAGAATAGCGGCATCGAGCGAATGATAAGCGCTAAGCTCGGCAAAGGAGCGAGTATCTGCCCACAGGATAGCAGGGCGCAGGGGCTGACCCGACTCCGAAGCTAGGACAACACCGTGCATTTGTCCTGAAAGTGCGATCGCCTGTACTCGATCGGCGCGATTTCCCACTGCCTTCCTAACAGCCTCGCCAACAGCTAACCACCAATCCCCTGGCTCAGACTCAGCCCATCCGGGGTAAGGCGCACGAACAGGATAGGAGCTTGACGCCTCACCTATAGTAGTTCCGTCTGTCGCAAGGAGCAATGCCTTAGCAGAGCCTGTTCCTAAATCAATGCCAAGCAGCATTACAGCAATCCTCAAATACTTATAAGTTAAGAATCCAAAATTAGATTTGTTGCGGGAGTCAAGCTAAAAATCGCTTCTGAAGTTGCTCGTGCCATTACTGTGGCTGCGAGAATCGGACGAGCGTTTCTTTAGCACCAAACTCATGCAAACTGCTCAACTTCTCAGCAACAGTCTCGACGAAACGTGGCGACTGTACTAAATCTCCAAAAATTTCAGATATGCTGAGTAATGGTCTGGGATCTGTTTTACCCGATCGGGCTTGTTGAGTGAGGATATCGGCTAATGGGTCATCAATGGGGATAGGACGGTTCTGGTCGTCACAACCATTGAGATAGTGACACCAAGCTGCGATCGTCAAACTTAGGTAATCGATCGCACCTCCAAGTTGTAATTTATCGCGCAACGATCCCAAAACAAACTTAGGAATTTTGGCCGAGCCATTCAGGCACAAGCGCGGAAGCAGATCGCGAATTTTAGGATTATAAAACCGTTCAATTAAAGTCTTTTTATAATCGTCTAAATCAATCCCAGGAATGGGTTGGAGCGTGGGTGTCACCTCGTCCATCAACTTAGCGACTGCTTGCTCAAACAAGGGATCGGCCATGACTTCATAAACGTAGGTATAACCTGCCAGAGAACCGAGATAGCCAATCAGCATATGACTGGCGTTGAGCAGCCGAATTTTCATCATCTCGTAGGGAAGAACATCGTTAGTCATCTGTACGCCAACGGATTCCCAATCGGGTCTGCCTGCACAAAATCTATCTTCAATTACCCACTGGATGAAAGGCTCGGCGACGCATGGAAACGCATCATCAATACCAAACTGTTGGGCCACCATTTTGATATCTTGTGGCGTTGTCAGCGGAGTAATGCGATCGACCATGCAGTTGGGAAACGCAACGTGTTCAGCAATCCAACTTCCTAACTCTCGATCGCGCATTTCGGCAAATGTTGTTAGCATTTTCCGCACCATGTTGCCGTTGCCCTGGATATTGTCGCAGGACAAGACTGTAAAGGGTGCCAACCCCTGTTTGCGTCGTTTTTCGAGTGCGGCTGTCAAAAAACCGTAGGTCCCAAGTGGTTGGTCGGGATGTTGCAAATCGTGCTGCATCGTCGGGTGGTTGACATCGAAATTGCCACTTCCTTCAATGTAGTAGTAGCCGCTTTCAGTGATGGTTAGAGTAACAATTCGGCATTCGGGACTTGCCATTGCTTCGATGACTGCTTGACGATTGTCTGGTGCAAACAAATATCGAGCGATCGAACCGATGATTCGAGCGCGATCGCCTTCTAGCGATCGCTCAACTAAAGTATACAAACAATCTTGGGACAGCAGCGCATCCCGCATTCGCCTGTCAAATTCATTGTCCAGCAATCCAACACCACAGATTCCCCAGTCACTACCAGGATGCTGATGGAAATAATCATCGAGATAGAGCGCTTGGTGCGATCGATGAAATCCACCAACCCCAATATGCACAATTCCATTACTGATTTGATGGCGATCGTACTTGGGTACGCGCACATTTCCAGGTAAACGAGACAGGGATGCTTCATTCAGCTTGATTGTTGAGCCTGTGTTGGTATTGCTGTTCATCTAATTTGTGTTAAAGCGAGTGTTGACATCAAAGGCTCCTATCAATGTGTATTTTTAAACTGGGGTTGCTGACAATATCCCGAAATACCAATTTAATGGGTCGTTGCACATATCTCGATCCCCCTCGCATCCCCCTGGTGGGAGGGGGACGAAAGAGAAGAATCTTGTCCCCCCCTTAATAAGGGGAGTAGGGGTTGACTGTCGATCGGAATCTTGTCCCCCCCTTATTAAGGGGGGTTAGGGGGGATCAGATTCGGGAGCAGCTTCATAAAAAATTGGTATAAGATCGTCCATCCGCTCAATAACTTGCTCGGCACCAGCCGACTCAAGAGCATCTGCACGGCTTTTTCGTTCATCCTCGCTGATGTGAGTTCCCCCTACATAACCGATAATCTGCCCAATTCCAGCGGCAACGGCAGCTTTTACCCCACTGATAGAATCTTCAACTGCCACGCAATCCGAAACTTCTGCGTCCAGACACTTCGCGGTATATAAGTAGATGTCAGGAAGCGGCTTGGGCCGCGGAACGGGGAGAGAGTCGTGAGCGCTAAATATGCGATCGCTGGGGAAATAGTCGGTCAAGGCCGCTGCACCAAGGCAAGCACTCAGCCGCTGCAAGCTGCTGTTACTTACAAGTGCATATTCAAATCCGTCATCGCGCAAGTAAGACAGCACTTGAGGCGTTCCTGAAGTCGCTTTTGCCTTTACTTTCAATTGTTCAATTGCTCTGTTTTCTTCTTCAGTCACTAACCGATCGATATCGCGCTCATTAAGAGTGGTTGATGAATCTGCGTAGATATTCTTGAGTATTTCCCTGTAAGGTTTCCCGGCGAAGCTTTTAACAAAATCCTCAAGCTCGTAGTGTGGAGCGCCAGGGAACTCGATCGCCACTTCATTTGTCAGCCTCCACGCGCTCTCAAGTGCGATGATTTCACTATCAACGACAGTTCCATCATGATCGAAAAGCACCACCTTTTCATGCTGAAACGGTTTCATTCAAAAGACCTCCCTCACTGTAATTTTTAAGCGCAGTCAATAGTCCGTGGATCTGGATATCTCGCAAAGCTTGGTGGCATTCATTATCTACGATCTCTGTGTGTTCGCAATTCTCCAATCCCAGAATCCCGCTAATTACCGCGCCTTCTTGAATCGCTGTAATTGCGCTTTGGGTATCCTTGGCATGATAGGGCGCGCCCGACTCGCTCGCCCCCTCTCTGACTGCAAGCAGCCACGCCGCAACGGGAAGTACAATCCGCTTCATGCTCACATTTCGGCTGTAAGCATCCTGAAGTATCGGAAATATATACTTGCCTACTTTCCTGGTTGTTTCTGAAGAGATTCTCTCAGTAGTATCGGGAAGATCCTCGTTACTGAGCCTTAGTAACACCTGTTCCATATATTGTTCGCACATCTGGCGGGGCACTGGTGTTGCTGCTGCGATATCGTCCATGAGAAGCCGAGCAAACAACTGGAATTCCGGTAGCGCGATCGCCTCGTGCATATACTCTATACCTGCTCTTACAGCTAAACAGGCTATGAACGAGTGTACTGCATTCAAGAATCTCGACTTCATATACAGGAAGGGAGTGATGTCTTTGGTCATTATGACCCCCGTATCTTCCCACCCCGGTCGATCGCCTGTAAAGTTGTCTTCCACGACAAACTGCCAAAATGGTTCGGTAACAATGGGATCGCGATCGCGAACTTGCAACAGTCGGCTGGGGTATTTACAGTCAGATTCTTGCTCCCCTGGCACAATCCTATCTACAACCGTATTAGGAAACGCCGCGTTATCCCTGATGTATTCTGCAAGTTGAGGATCGATCGAGTCAGCGTAAGCTAGCACTGCTTTTCGCAGGATCTCCCCGTTTCTTGGCAGGTTGTCGCAAGAAAGGGTGGTGAAGGGGGTCATGTTGCGATCGCGCCGCCGGCGTAGCGCCTCTACGATAAAGCCAATTGCAGTTGTTGGAGTCGAAGGATTTTGCCGATCGTGCGCGATGTCTTCATTCGCTGTGTCGAGATTAAAACTCTTGTCTAGATGGTAGCCGGATTGAGTAATAGTAAGAGTCACCAGATGCACAGAGGGAGACGCCATCTTTTCAAGCACATACTCGCACTTCTCTCTACCATCGACAATTTCCCTGATAGAACCTATAACTTCCGCTTCCTCACGATTTTGAGCGCAACTAGAGTGTTTGGTCAAAGTGTAAAGGAATCTCTGCGGTTTCAACCTAGTAATAGTGCGTTGGCTCTTGAGGCTAACCCCACAAATCCCCCATCTCTGCTCTTGAGACCCCTTCTGTGCAAGATAGTTATGTATGATGTAGGCGAGGTGGCCCCGAAAAAAACGACCAGGCCCGAAATGCACGATACCAGTCTTAACCGCCCTCCTGTCGTAAGGAGATTCTTGTCTCCACAAACCAGTTACAGTACCGAAGCGAGAACTTGAAACACTGGGCGATCTGAGTAAGTTAACCATGAGAATTCTTAGATAAGTGGACGATCGGGTAAAAAAGAGCCCGTCAGTCTGGGTATAGCCCATGACCTACAAGCAGGACAAATATCTTAAAGTGGGAAAATTTTAGGCATACTCTGTGGCATCTACAAGGAAAGGTTTAGCCACAGGGTAATTATGGTCTGACAGGTAGAACAGAGACAGAAGAAATCTGGTAAACTTAATTAATTAAGTATCAAATATCAAGCAGTCATTAACCTGAAGTAAGGCAAAAGAATACGCCACATACTGCCACTTTGTTGAGCTTGGGCAAGTGCGTAAGTCGAATCTCTGTCCTATAAGGCAATACGGTTCACTTAAGATCGATCCCCCTAACCCCCCTTAATAAGGGGGAATAAGAAAGCTCTTAAAGTCCCCCGACAATCAGGGGGATGCGAGGGGGATCTCCGGGGCATAAATAGTCTTAAGTAAACCGTATTGTCCTATAAGGCGCAAACAGACTGCTTTTAAATTCGACCTTGAGATTCCCCAATAACTCTGTACACTTTGTATGTTATTTACCTTGGTCGCTGCTCTCCTCCGTCTTAAGGAGAATCTACAAACAATTCTTTAGAGGTATTTATAACAACAATCAAGTGTATACTTCACTACAAGCATTTAAGCTAGAGTTTGGTGTTGTAGCTTCAAAAAAACAACGCTTGCTTTGACAATTCCTGTATGTAGCTGATAGCTGATACAGTTACTACCCCTGATTCCTGACAGAGCACAAGCAGGGGCTTTCAATTCCCTGTTAGTTAAGTTAGGATCGCGAATTAAATAACTTACAATTTTAATTGTTATTGTGGAATGGGCGTCCCGCCCGTCCTTTTTGGACGCCCATTCCACTTTCAAGAGTGGAAGTTATACCAATTAAAAAAAAAGAATGCAACAGTATTCTTCCCCCGCAATACAGCGGGGGGGCTAGGGGGGGTCGAAGAGTGTTGCACGATTTTAGAAAAATGGTATTATTTAATTCTCATTCCTTAGAGCGATCCGTAGATGTTGCCCGCGCGGAAGAGTTATCTTGCCAGAGACGAACGCTTGGTTCACTTGAATATTTACGGCGCACAATTGAGGCGCATCAAGAGTGAACTCGCTCTACTTTGTTGAGGTATAAGCTGACGGAAACAGCTTATATAAAATTGGCATGACGACTCGACTAATTGAGGAACGGATAGCCGAAGTGCAGCGGGATGTGAGAGCGCATTACTCTGATGTTGCCGTCAACTTGCTGGGATTGTGGGAACACCGAGGGAATGTGGAACTGTACTTCAAACACCGCTACAAAGCGTTTAATTATCGCATCGAGAAACTGACGGAGTATTTCCTGTTTCCTTGCGGTCAAGCGCACCCTGCGGGATTTGTTTGAAATGGAAGCAAAAGTGCTGAGTAATGTTGAGATAGAATTAGTTGGCTCCATCGCTGCTACCTCGATCTGTAGCTTTTTCTGCTGCTTCCCGTGCCGGCGTAACTGCTTCCCCCACGTTATTTTTTACCGATTCTATAAATCTTTTGGTACTGGGGGCAATGGGTTGGTTGAGATTCAGCTTTTCTGTGATATTGCCAACTACACCCTTCGCATCCTTCTCTATCTCGCTTGTTGGCTGCCGATCGGGAAGGGGAATTTCGTAAGACTTAGTTTCAGGGGTTGGTGTAGCGATCGCTTGCATTTTGTTGCCCGACAATTGTAATTCTGAGCTAAACAGGAGCGCTGTAGCTACAGCAAAGATTATTCCTAGTCGCAGGCAAATTGTAACTAAACGCGAGGTAAACTTTTTCATTGAAAAACTCTGTTTTTTCTGTAACGACTGTAATACAGAATAATTGCTGTTGTTGGTTGACCAATCTATCTAAAGATAGGACTTGGGGCCAATTTATGGTGTTAGCCCGGTTCCCAAATCAACCTCAACAAAAAAGTTTTGGGCGCTGCGGCGCAACAGGCGACCGAGCGCAACTAGGAACTCAATAAAGGTACATTTACTACTTCCCCTGACACTTCTCCTACCTGCACTTTTAGTTTTTCGCCGCCTGCTTTGGTGCGGATGTAAGCAAGACCAAAAAAGCCGGATTCGGTTTCTGTAAAACTGGTGATTTTGCCGACTTTTTCCTCTTTGATTGTGATGACTGTTCCGGGTTCAACGGCGCCGCTCAACTGCAGGCCCCAAAGTTGCTGTTTGACTCCTTGGTAGGTGTTCAATCTGGCAATTGTTTCTTGGCCGATGTAGCAGCCTTTGTCGTAGGTAATTGTGTGTAAAAGGCGGGCTTCTAGGGGGTTGTAATCGTCTGTGAGTTCAAAATCTGTGGCGGGGCGGCCTTGTTGGATTCGCAGTTGTTCCCACACGCGATCGCCCATGGGTACAGCCCCAGCTTTGACTAATTCATTCCACAAGCGGGCTGCATCGCTAGCTGCTGCAATTAAGGTGTATCCAGGTGTTGCTAAACCGCTACCAACCGCAAGTCGAACCTCCTCTTCATCCCCGGAAAGAGGGGGGGTTTTTATCAATTTGTGAGTGGCGTAGGATTGATTTTCAACTTCGGTAACTCCGAGTTTTTCTAGTAGTTGAGTGCTTTCGGGCCCGAGAAGACTGAAAGCAACGGTTGTATCGGTTAAATCTGTTAATTCTACGCGATCCATTGGGAAAATGTAGCGATCGAGCAATTCGAGCAATTGACGGCGGCGGTTGGCTGAAACTAGCAGTATGACAGCATCTTCTGTAGCATAGGCGGTGGCGAGGTCGATCGTCCGCGCGGTAGAAGTTACGAAAACGGTGTCGCAACCTTGACCGGGTTTGAGTATGTTAAAGTTGTTGGTACTTTGATTGTGCAGGAACCGCAGGCGATCGCTCCCTGAGATTTGAATGCGTCCCCAGTGAGTGCGATCGTACAAAGCCGCACCTTGTTTAGTTGCTGCGATGGCGGCGCCGTCGTTACCAAAACTGATAGGGACTGTTTCTGTGGTTGCTAATTCTGCAAAAGTAGCGCCGGCTGCGGCTTGAATGTCGTGCAATTCTTGAATTAGCATAGGATTTTAGATTTAAGATTTGAGCGTGTATTGAATCATTTATGCTTAGTTTGAGTTCGCGATCGCACTCGCGGGCCCTAGAAACCGGGTTTTTTACAGAATCTCCGCACTGTAGCCAAGTATTCTCGTAAAAAAACCCGGTTTCTGACTACCCATGACTGCTGTCAACTGTCAACTGTCAACTGTCAACTGTCAACTGTCAACTGTCAACTGTCAACTGTCAACTGACTCAAATTAGCAAAGACTTCTTGTATTAATTGACTGGCTTTGGCATCAAGACGATTCCAGTCTACATCGCCAGTGTCATCATCAATCAAAAGAGTGTCAATTACAACTTCCTGACTTTGCGTTGGAGTGTGGGCCCGCTGGTAGTTGACAAAGCAGACTCGATAGCAAAGTTCCCAAATATCGACGGATCTTTGCTCGCCTTGATGCTCTAAAATTAGTTGATAGCCGGGAATTGGAAACTGCACTTCTTGGTAAGTTCCTGTCCAGACTGACTCCTCTAGTTGTTTGCGGATGTTGTCGAGCACTCGGATCATGGCCGGCTGCATGAGCAGTTCAGCTTGTTTCCAGGCGATCGGGCTAGTTATTTTAGGCTTCATATAGACGATGTTAAAAAGGAAAATCAATCAATGAATTAATTTTCCAGCATTTGGCACCTACTTGTGGGACATCCGCCACAAAATGTTAAATTTAGCCGCAATTTAGGACGCGCTTGCCAAACAAACCGACTTGGGCGCGATCGATATTGAGCTCGACAGCGAGACACTTACGAAGCAACCGAATTTCTGCCCCTGTGCGCGTGACTTCCACAGAGAAACCCGGTTTCTTCGATCGATCTGGGCTTGAGCCAAGATAATCTATAAAGAAACCGGGTTTCTAGCTCCGCAGGTAAGTCGGAAATTGACTTTTAGGATGGGCGATGTAGGATTTGAATTACTCCCCCTCACTTAATTAACGAGTTTACGTCATTTCAGCCCATAAACTACTCATCTTGTAAAGACTTGTTTCCGTACCTGAGTGGAAACCGAGTGCCTTGCGGTAAGCTGTACACAATAAGCAGACTCAACATTATGAGTCAAGTGAGTGGAATATGAGTGGAAAACCAAAATCAGTCACAGTAAGCACCTCAACCGATTACCTGATTGGCTACGAGCGGATTCTGGATTACCTGAAGGATGCCCAGAAAGAATGCCCCAAAGGGGTAGGGTTAAAAAAAGAGAGCCGTGCCAAAGGCTCCTATGTACAGTTGCAATTCAAGCTAGGTGACAAGCGGGTTATCAAGTCCTGTGGGTGCAATCTGACGATGGAGGGTATCACTGATGCCCTAAAGAAGGCACACCTAGTCGCTACCGCATTAGAATCGCTTTCTAGTGAGACAGAGTTTTTAAGGTGGTACGACGATGTAATCCTCGAAAAGAACGTTGTCAAAAACGACCTAGTAACGTTTGGTGAGGCGATCGCAAAAGTAGAAGCCGGATACTGGGACGGGTACACTAAAAAGCGTCAGAAGCGAGACAGGGATAGCGCGTCCGCCCAGAATACTTGGCGTCACGTCTATGGGATTTTTTACAAGCTATTGCCACAAGATACAATCGTGAACTTCACCGACATAATGACAGCAGTCAACAGCAAGGAAAAAGGTAGCAAGTCTTACAAGTCTTGTCTGTCTGTGATGAAAAAACTAGCTGAAACCGTTGGCGACACTCGATTGTACGAAGAGTTGAATAAGATTGATGGCAAGCAAACCATTTATCGCGATGACTTGCAATCTGTATCAATAGACGATTTCTTACAACTACGCAAGGATGTGATAGATATCCCCGCCAATGACAAGCGATATCACTTGGAGTCGCGCAAGCAATAGCTGTGGGTGTTCTCAATGCAGATAGTGTACGGATTGCGGGTTCACGAAGTGTTTGCCGTCCAGAACATTGACAAACCTTTTAAAACCAAGGATGGCGTTATTATCCCAGCATTGAATGACCCCAAAAACACAAAAATGATTGCCGTAGTAGGCGACAAGACATTGTTGGATACTACGACCAAAACAGGCTACCGCTTGACGGTTCCGATGCTCCCCCCTACTCACCCTGATTTAATAGAGCAGTTAGAGATTAAGGCAGGTACACCCCCGCAACTTAAGGTTGTTTCAACCGATCCAGCGGTAATAGTTGAAAAATTTTCCCACTCGGCGGGCTTACGCTTAAGGGCGTGGGGCAAGTTCACCCAGACCCACTCGTTGCGTCACCTAGCTAATCTTAATGGCATGATGGGCGGGGTAAGTCTTGAGACTCGCGCTATGAGCTTAGGTCACAGCCCAACAATGAATGATACGGTTTACAAAAAGCGTCAAACCACCAAGACCACCATTGACTTGCTTACCAAATCAGATAGTCAAGCTATCCCGTTAAATTCCGCTATTAAGGTGCTTAAGCAGATGGGTAGCACACAAGACTTGATTGCTTATACGGCGGCTGTCTACAATGTCAGTCCTGACAGGATTGTCGAACTATTGACCGACATCTAGCCCGCCTTAACCACCCTACCCCCTCTAACCAGGGGGTATTTTTTGTCCATTTTCCCTCTGTCCTCTTATTTCCTAAAGTAAGCCCCTACTTTAGCTCCCTACTCTCTACACCTAACCCGCCCTAGCCCGGCGGGTTTTTATATAGTTCGATTGAAGCCATCGCTCAATAAAAAAAACCGGGAATTACCCCGGCAATCCACCCTTACAGAACGTCAACAACCAAACTTTTATTAGCTGGCA
>NZ_JAEQCI010000093.1:0-4077 GCF_020738565.1 Microcoleus sp. PH2017_12_PCY_D_A
GTAAGGCTAACACTGCATAATTTCAGCCCAAAAGCGTTTGGCTTCCAAGTTTTCACAACTGATAAAAAAATCCGACCCACATCTGCGGAATGTGGGTTACGATGGTTGGCGATGCAGAATTAGCTGCTGCCGGTTTTGCTCTCGGTATACTTCCCCGCGGCAGCCAAACTATTGGCTTTAAGTTTGATAAATCTTTGCTGCCTGTTGGAAGTTATACTGCTAGTTTACTTGAAGAATGCAACAATGACGCTATGGCGATCGAGGGAGAGACTAAAGTACCGGAACCTTCTTCGATATTGGCGACATTGTTAGGAGTTGGTGCGATCGCTGCGAGGCGCAAGCGCCAGCAAAAATTAGCGGTGTGATGTTGCAATCTGGGCGATCTGCGCGATCGCCCTTCTATTCCCCTTGCTGAATTTGAATCCTCACCCACTCCCGAAACAACCGCAACAAAGCCTTTTCTTTTGTAGTCTTCCTCAATTCCAAAAACCGCAGCATTTCAGACTTCAACAAAAAAGGAAAAGTCGGAGAAACCTCGCACTCTGCGTATTCATTGCCTTCTAACTGATAGATAATTAAACGATTGCCATCGTAGCGCCAAACTTCAGGTACGCCCAAACTTGCGTAAAGTTCGAGACGAACGATAGAACTGCTGGTAATGTCAATTTCAATAGCTAAATCTGGTGGTGGATCTTCATTGAGATCGATTTGTTCTTTATTCCAGACAGTATCTTCATTCTGAATGTAGTAACATTTATCAGGTTCTAACCCCCGTGCCAAATCTTGCCGCTTGCAGGTTAGCGATCCCAGGCTGCAAATGTCAACATTTAATTCATCAGTGAGAACTTCAACAAAATTCCCTAATAATTCTCCAGACTTTTCATGTGGTGCTGATGGACTCATAATTTCTAATTTACCTCGATCGTAAGTCAGGCGAATTCCTCTCTGTTGGGCTAACTCGTTCAGCAGTGATTCGTAGGTTTTCCAGCTAATGTTGTTTAGCAGAATTCCGCTAGTTTGATTCTGGATTAGGGTGGCTGTCATGGCTACCTGCCTCGGTTTTAAATTATTAATTGTATGTTAGCAAATATGATATTTGACTTATTGCATCAATCTGCGATCGCCCGAAACCGCAAATCAACGCAAATCAACGCAGATAAAATTAAGATTCGTGGACGCATAAATATCGAAGAAACCGGGTTTTTTCCCTAATCTCGTCGCTGCGGCGAAGATTTTCGTAAAAAAACCCGGTTTCTGGCTACCTCGCATAAATATATATCGAAGAAACCGGGTTTTTTCCCTAATCTCGTCGCTGCGGCGAAGATTTTCGTAAAAAAACCCGGTTTCTGGCTACTTGTTCGTGGAGTAGGATCGCACTATTCGATCGCACTCAACACACTACTTACTTAGCAGCTTGACGCTCTTTGGCATCCTTGATCACTTCCTCAGCGATATTGCTCGGACAAGGAGCATAGTGCGAGAAAGACATGGAAAACTGGCCGCGCCCAGAAGTCATGGTACGCAAATCGCCAATATAGCCAAACATTTCGCTCAACGGGACATCAGCCTTAATCCGCGCGCCTGTTTGTCCGGTTTCCTGGGATTTCATCATCCCCCGGCGGCGGTTGAGGTCGCCGATGACATCGCCCATGTGATCGTCTGGAGTGAAGACATCGACATTCATGATCGGTTCCAACAACTGAGGCCCAGCCTTGGGTACAGATTGGCGGTAGGCGGCTTTGGCTGCAATTTCAAAGGCCATTGCTGAAGAGTCAACCGGGTGGAAACCTCCATCCAGCAGGGTGAATTTCAAGTCCAAGCAGGGGAAACCAGCCAAGACGCCCACATCGATGCAGCTTTGGAAGCCTTTTTGTACCGCTGGCCAATACTCTCTCGGTACGCTACCGCCAGTTACTTTTGACTCGAACACGAAGCCGCTTCCCACTTCACCGGGTTCGACGATATAGCCGATTTTCGCAAATTGACCGGAACCACCAGATTGCTTCTTGTGGGTGTAGTTGTCTTCGAGGCGCTTGGTGATGGACTCGCGGTAGGCTACTTGCGGTTCGCCAACTTCTACCTCGACGCCGTGGGTGCGTCGCAGAATGTCCACTTTGATGTCGAGGTGCAGTTCGCCCATGCCCTTGAGGATGGTTTCGCCACTTTCTTCGTCTGTCACCATGTGGAAAGATGGGTCTTCTTGTACCATCTTGGTGAGCGCTGCTCCCATTTTTTCTTCGCCTCCTTTGAGTTTCGGTTTGACCGAAATGGAGATGACGGGTTCTGGGAACACCATCGGCTCTAGGGTTGCGGGATTTTTGGGGTCGCAGATGGTGTGTCCGGTGCGGACGTTTTTCATACCTACGATCGCCACAATGTCGCCGGCTTGAGCTGAGTCAATTTCTTCGCGAGAATTGGCGTGCATTTCTACCAAACGGCTGATGCGCTCGGTCTTGCCTGTGGCGGTGTTGAGTACGGTGTCGCCTTTGGATATCTTACCGGAGTACAAGCGGGTAAAGGTTAAAGCGCCGAAGCGATCGTCCATAATTTTAAATGCCAGCGCACGCAAAGGCTTCTCTGGATCGACGATCGCAAAATTGCCTGTTTCCTCGCCTTCGAGATCCACCTCGGGCTGAGGCGTAACTTCCATCGGGTTCGGGAGGTAGTCAACCACAGCATCCAGTACCAACTGCACGCCTTTATTCTTAAACGACGAGCCGCAGTAGGTGGGGAAAAATGCCATGTCGCGGGTACCCTTGCGGATGCAGCGCTTGAGGTCTTCGATGCTCGGCTCGTTTCCTTCGAGGTACTGTTCCATCAGGTGATCGTCCTGCTCGACGGCGAGTTCGATCAACTGTTCGCGGTATTTCTCGACATCATCGACCATATCGGCGGGGATATCCTTAATTGTGTAGTTCATCGGATCGCCGGAGTCATCCCAGATCCATGCCTTGCGGGTCAGCAAATCGACCACGCCGCAAAACTTTTCTTCAATGCCGATCGGCAAAACCATTACCATTGGTTTAGCTGCTAGGACTTTATCGACTTGGTTGACAACTCGGTAAAAATCTGCACCCGTGCGATCGAGCTTATTGATGTAGACGATACGAGCAACTTTAGAATCGTTAGCGTAGCGCCAGTTAGTTTCCGATTGCGGTTCAACTCCACCGGAACCGCAGAACACACCGATACCACCATCGAGAACCTTGAGAGAACGGTAAACCTCGATCGTAAAATCGACGTGTCCGGGAGTATCGATGATGTTGAGCTGATGCTCGTTCCAGAAACAGGTAGTAGCAGCGGATTGAATCGTAATACCGCGCTCTTGCTCCTGTTCCATGAAGTCAGTCGTCGCCGCGCCTTCGTGAACTTCACCTATTTTGTGGATTTTGCCTGTCAGCTTCAGGATTCTTTCAGTTGTGGTGGTTTTGCCAGCATCCACGTGGGCGAAGATGCCAATATTTCGATAACGAGTCAGATCTTTCATAATTACTGTTGAGATTAAATGCGACGAACCGTCGGCGACCAACTGCAAGCTTGACAAGCGAGGAATTAATTCTGCCTTACCAGCCTGTACGGGCTGGATTTCATTTTCCCTGTTTTTCGCAGGACTATCTTAATTTTGACACTTTTGGGTCATTCCTGGGAAGGATTCTTGCGTCAATAAGTACGGGAATCCTTACAACTCATAAAAATAACCCAGAGCTAGGGCAAAATTCTCTCACAAAGTAGGTTGGGCTGAGGCACTCACACCCAACAAATTCGCCTGCGTAACCCTTCGCTCAACCTGATATTTTGCACCATTCTCAGCAAAAGCTTCTCAAGCGGGTTTCTTGACAAAAAATAGAGGATTTTACTTTAGTCTGTCACTAGAAACCTGATTTCTGACATTCATGCCTGATGTTAGTCAATCTAATATAACATAAAAGGGCGGAATTTGTGTCATCAGAAACCGATTTTTTATACTTTGGTCGATCGGGTTTGTAGTGAGGACTTTAGTCCGCAGCAAAGAAAAGAGTGAAGTAGGTTTGTAGTGAGGACTTTAGTCCGCAGCAAAGAAAAGAGTGAAGTAGGTTT
>NZ_JAEQCI010000093.1:4134-25207 GCF_020738565.1 Microcoleus sp. PH2017_12_PCY_D_A
GTGAGGACTTTAGTCCGCAGCAAAGAAAAGAGTGAAGTAGGTTTGTAGTGAGGACTTTAGTCCGCATCAAAGAAAAGAGTGAAGTAGGTTTGTAGTGAGAACTTTAGTCCGCAGCAAAGAAAGGACTAAAGTCCTCACTACAAACCAATTTTACTACAGTCGTATTTGAGTCTAAGTCAAAATCGACCCGCTCATCATCCGCTGATATCTCCGCTCCAACTCATCCCGCACCACCGGCCATTCATCCAAACTTTCATCACTCTCAATTACCATTTGAGCAGCCTCCCTCGCCAACTCCAAAACCTCCTGATCCTCAACCAAACTCGCCAAAGCAAAATCCGGCAAACCCGACTGCCGAGTTCCCAAAACCTGACCCGGTCCGCGCAATCTCATATCCATTTCCGCAATAAAAAAGCCATCTTGAGATTGTTCTAAAACCTTCATTCTCTGCATAGCTTCCGCAGCCTTAGAACCGGGCATTAACAAACAATAAGAACGGTTGCTGCCCCGACCGACTCTACCCCGCAACTGGTGCAATTGCGACAGTCCAAAACGCTCCGAATTTTCAATCAGCATTACCGTAGCATTCGGCACATCTACTCCCACTTCCACCACAGTAGTAGATACTAAGATATGAGTTTCTTTGTCCCGAAACTTAGTAATTGCCTCATCTTTGTCGGCGCTGCTCATCCTGCCGTGGAGCAAACCCACCTTAAATTCAGGAAATACACTGTTTTGAAGTTTTTCTTGTTCCTCAATTGCCGATCGCACATCCAACTTTTCCGACTCCTCCACCAGAGGCAGAACCACATAAACTTGACGGCCGCTCGCCACCTCCCGGCGAATCAAATCGTAAGCCTGGAGGCGTTCTTTTGCCGACAGAACAGTCGTTTGAATCGCCTGCCGACCGGGGGGAAGTTCATCAATTTGACTCACGTCTAAATCGCCGTGGAGCGTCAGCGCCAGCGTCCGGGGGATCGGAGTAGCAGTCATCGTCAAAACGTGGGGAGATTCGCCTTTTTGCTGCAATTTAGCGCGCTGCTGCACGCCGAATCTGTGCTGTTCGTCAATTACTGCCAAACCCAATTTATGGAAATTCACCGTATCTTGAATCAGCGCGTGAGTTCCAACTAAAACAGGCAATTCTCCGGTTTCTAACTGGCTGTGAATTTCTCGGCGCTTGGCTACTTTTGTCGAACCAGTTAACAGTTCGACGGACAAGTGCATTAAATTAAACCAACCTACTAATTTGCGGTAATGCTGTTCTGCTAAAACTTCTGTCGGCGCCATTAATGCTGCTTGATAGCCGGATTGAATTGCTGCTAGCATTGCGACTACGGCGACTACTGTTTTGCCCGCGCCGACATCGCCTTGCACTAATCTGTTCATCGGTTGCGGCGAAGCTAAATCATTTAAGATGTCGTTAATGACTCTTTCCTGAGCGTTTGTCATGGCAAAAGGCAATATTTCATAGAAATGTTCGATCAATTTGCCGCTAGGAAGGATGACTGCACTAGCTTGAGCTTTTCTTTGGGTTTGGCGGCGCTTTAAAAGGCCTAATTGCAGGTAGAAAAATTCGTCAAAAACTAAGCGGCGGCGCGCGGCGGACAAGCAATCGCGATCGACTGGAAAGTGAATATTTGCCACTGAATCGGCTAAACCCATTAAACTGTAACGATCGCGCAAATCCTGCGGTAGCGATTCCGGTAACAGTTTCGCGGCCCCAATTGCTGCTAAGATCGATCGCCTCACCGAACCAGCATCCACCCCTTCCGTCAGCGGATAAACAGGAATCAGGCGGCCAACTTTCATAGATTCGATCGCACCGCCGGAGTCATCTAATACTTCCAACTCAGGATTTTCTAAAGTAATCCCATATTTACCCTGCTTCACCAACCCCGAAGCAGCAAGTATCGCACCTGTACAATACTCGCGCTTTTTGAATTCTTGCCAGCCGCGATTGCTGTAGCGAGGGCCTGCAAAAAAGCGGCTAATTTTTATTTCTCCGGTACGGTCTTTTAAAATTACTTCTAATATAGTTAACTTCTTATTTTTTGGGCTAGAAAAGCAATTGCAGCGCTTGACTTCGGCGATTAAAGTGACAGTTTCCCCCGCTACTAACTCGCGAATTCGTACTTGCTTTGCATAGTCGATGTGGTTGCGGGGATAGTAGTAAAGCAAGTCGTATACGGTGTCTAAACCGAGTTTTAGCAAGCGGTTGCCGTTGGCTGGGCCGATGCCTGTCACGCGGGTTAACGGTTGATCTAGCGTCAAGCTAGGTGGCGGAGGTGCTGTACTCAGAGGTGCGGTTCGGGGAACAGAAACGGCTGGGGTGCTTGATTCGGCAGCGTTTTCTAGTCGGACTTGTGTCGTTTGTTCTTCCCAAACTTGCTCCATTTGTCTGAGGAAACTGACTGTAATGGCGATCGAATGTTGGCGCCCTTCGAGATCCTTCTGAGGGTAGATGTCAAATTCGGCAGCTAGTTGTCGGGCGCGATCGCGCGAAGAACCAGTGACAGCGCCTGCCAACTGTCTCAAGCTGAGGCCGAGAAACTCGCTGAAGCGGTATTGACTGCCTTGGAGGTCGTTAAATCCGCGATCGGCTTCTACTGAAAGAGCTTTTTGCAATCGCTGCCATTCTGGTTGGTTATTAGTCATCAGTCATTAGTCATTAGTCATTAGTCATTAGTCATTAGTTATTAATCATAGCTTAAGAATTCCAGACAACTGATAAATGTCAACTGACAAATGTCAACTGACAACTGTCAACTGTCAACTGTCAACTGTCAACTAATCTTCAAACCAACTCGACCGCCAAGCCGACTCAGCCTCCACCACAGCCATTTCCCGCTGCTTTTTTTGGTAATCGCGGCCGAGGGAGTTCAACCTTACAGAAAGGTTGCGAATTTGTTGGCGCCAAGCCGAGGTTCCCGGATCGGCAAACTCTATTTCCGACAACCGCAGTTTAATTGCTGTAATGTGCAAAGCATTACTACCGGGTCTTTTTCCCAAGTTTGGCGGTGCTGGTGAACTATCTGTTTCAATGATTAAGCTTAATAGGTTAGGTGGGCCCGCCACGCTGTCGCCGGAGGATTCAGCAGCAGCAGAAGCAGCTTCTAGAACAGCTTCTGGCAATTGACTGGGCAAGATTTCCGACTGTTGCAGCAAGCGGTTAGTGTCGCGAGACAGCAGCTTGAGAATCTGGGCGATCGACTTTTCAATACTATTTTGCCAGCGCGCCAAACTTTCTGGGGAATTAGCAATTGGTAATTGATTGTTTGTCGCTGGAAATTGATAGTTAATAGCGGAAAATTGGTTTTCTTCCTCGAATTCGTCTTCCTCTAATTCGTCTGACTCTAGTTCTTCCTCGAATTCGTCTGACTCTATTTCTTCCTCTATTTCTTCCTCTATTTCTTCCTCTGCTTCTGATTCAGTCGCCAGACTTCGCAATTTTTCTTGAGACGCCGCGGCCAAACGCCTTACAGACTGCTGCATTTTTTGCCGCCCGTCGAAGGACAACTTGAGAAACGACTCCGGCACCGCTTGAGTGCAAAGGTGATAGCAAGCCAAAATCAACTGCTGCCGCACCGCTTGTCCCAAGGCAGTTAAATAACCATCGTAGGTACTGCGAAACTCCACCTTCAAGGCTGCTAAAGCCTCTTCGAGTCCTGCCAAATCTTGCTCTATGCGCTCTCTCGATCCCACCATATCTCCCCTATAAAATTAAAATAGGACGATGGCTAAAAACGTAAGGTGCGCATTGCGCACCCTACGTTTTTATGTTCTGCGTCCAGAAATCTCATGGAAAAATTAAAAATGTGAAAAATTAGCTTTTCACATTTTTAATTTTTATTTACTTTTCCATCTAAATTTTCGATTATTGAGCAGCACCCATTTGGGCTGCCACTTCATCGGCAAAGTTAGCTTCTACTTTCTCGATGCCTTCGCCCAGCACAAAACGCACGAAGCGGCGGACTTGGACATTTTCGCCAATTTGGGCGATCGTTTGTTTCACCAACTCTTCCACCGAGATATTCTGATCTCTAATAAAAGGCTGATCCATCAAACACAACTCTTTCATCCGCTTGTCAATCCGCCCTTGAACAATCTTTTCTTTGATATTGTCCGGCTTGTTGCCCAAGTCATCTTTGCCCATTTCAATTGCCTTTTCTCGATCGACAATTTCAGCGGGGATATCTTCAACTTTCACGTATTCCACATTCGGGCAAGCTGCAATTTGCATCGCAATATTGCGTACTAAACTTTGGAATTCTTCGCGCCGTGCCACAAAATCTGTTTCGCAGTTAACTTCCACCAGCACTCCCACGCGGCCGCCCGTGTGAATGTAGCTGCCTACAAGTCCTTCTGAGGCAACCCGTCCTGCTTTTTTGTCAGCCCCAGCCAGACCTTTTTTCCGCAGCCACTCAATTGATGTTTCGATATTGCCATCGTTTGCGGTGAGGGCTTTTTTGCAGTCCATCATCCCCGCGCCGGTTTTGTCGCGCAGTTCTTTAACAAGTTTTGCAGATATGTCCGCCATCTTCTTTAAGTTCCCAATCAAAATTAGTTATTAGTCGTTAGTCATTAGTCATTAGTCATTAGTCATTAGTCATCAGTCATCAGTCATTAGTCATCAGTCATTAATTTTAATGTTAATGATTAGACAAGAGTGAAGAAATACCCAATCCGTCTTGCGGACTTTGTACCTATAGCGCCAGAATTAATTCTGAGGCTGAGACCATGAATGCTTTTGCCATAACTCTAGTATAGGAATTACGCAAAAGAGCTGTTTTTACACCACTTGTGATGGTAAGGTGCGCACTGCGCACCCTACAGGTAGCGTCTGTGCGTAGGTTGTATACTAATGACTTAGACTCGTGCCATTTACAATTAAAAATTAAAAATATCCAACTAAAAATAATAATTTTTAATTTTTAATTTTTAATCTTTAATTGCCTGGTGTCAGATGCCGATCGCAATATTAGCTTTCGGTGTCTTCGCCGTCAGCGTCGGCATCGTCGGGATCTACATAATTGGGGTCATCCAATTCTTCGATTTCGCCATCATATTCCGCGCCTTCGTAACCACCTTCGTAGTCGTAGTCTTCATCAGCGTCGCCGCCTTGTTGACCGTGACGACCTTCGTAGATGGCATCAGCCAACTTGCCGACAATCAGTTTGATCGATCGAATAGCATCGTCGTTTGCTGGAATCGCAATGTCAACCAAATCCGGGTCGCAGTTGGTATCCAACAGAGAGACGATGGGAATTCCCAGCTTTTGGCATTCCAACACCGCATTATACTCGCGGCGTTGGTCTACCAGCACCACTCCGTCGGGAATCTTCCGCATAGATTTAATCCCGCCCAGATACTTCTGGAGTTTTGCCATTTCTCGGCGCAGCACCGAAGCTTCTTTTTTCGGCAACAAATCTAGGGCGCCGATTTCCTCGCGGCGTTCCAAATCCTTGAGGCGCTCGACGCGGGACTTAATCGTTGTCCAGTTGGTGAGCATTCCCCCCAGCCAGCGCTGGTTGACGTAGTAAGCACCGCAGCGTTGAGCTTCTTGGGCTACAATCCCGGCAGCTTGGCGCTTCGTACCGACGAACAAAAACTTTTTGCCTTTTTCCGAGGCCACTCTCATGTACTCGTAGGCGTCTTCCATAAGCTGAGCGGTTTGCACGAGGTCGATGATGTGAACCCCGTTGCGCTCTGTAAAAATGTAGGGAGACATTTTTGGGTTCCACCGGCGGGTTTGGTGTCCGAAGTGAACCCCTGACTCTAACATTTGAGCCAAACTAACTACTGGCATTGTATTTTTAACTCCTGTATTCGGGTTAATCCTCCACCCGGTCGTATTTCTGAGGGTTTGCACCCTCGAAACACCCGAAAACCCGGATGTGCGAATTTAAACAACTTTTCTAGTTTATCACCAGAAGCACTACTTTTTCTGACAATCTGATATCCGTAGGGTTGGGTTTTCCGTAGGGTGGCGCGGGCGGCGTGCGCCCGAAGCCCAGTCAAAAGCGGGTGCGGGGGGCGCACGATACGGTTAGAGTTACTAGCAACCGCTTCTGAAAAAACGAAAAATCTTTCGTTCGAGGTTGCAAAAGCTTTTGTGAGCTTGTGAGAGAATGGCGTTGAAGCTGCGTGTCTTGTGCCTTCTTTCCTTCGATCGAGCTTTTATCCATTTTGTTCGATCGACAATTCTGCCGGCTTTACCGCCGTCCCTTCTCGATCCGCAAAAAACCCAAAGCTAAAAACGCCATGCCCATTCCCATTCTCGTCCTGCTTGAAGTTCTAATTGTCATCGCACTTTCTCGACTTGTCGGTTTAGCATTTCGAGCGATCAAACAACCTCAAGTTATTGGAGAAATTGTAGCAGGAATTATGCTCGGGCCTTCTCTCCTCGGTTTGGTTGCACCAAATTTAGGAACAGCACTTTTTCCAGCCGAAGCCGTTCCCTTCCTCAACGTGTTATCTGAGGTAGGGCTGATATTTTTCATGTTCTTGATTGGTTTAGAACTAAATCCCAAGTATCTCAAAAACAATTTAGATATAGCGATTTTAACTTCTCATGTCAGCATTTTAGTGCCGTTTTCCCTGGGAAGCATCTTAGCGCTGCTGCTGTACCCGATCGTTTCAAATAATAGCGTTTCCTTTACAGCCTTTGCCCTGTTTTTGGGCGCTGCGATGTCAATTACTGCCTTTCCAGTGCTGGCAAGAATTATTACAGAGCACAACTTGCAGAATACAAAATTGGGGACGCTGGCCCTGACTTGCGCTGCGGTAGACGATGTGACGGCGTGGTGTTTGTTGGCGGTGGCGATCGCAGTTACGCGCACTAACTCGATGCTTGGGGCTTTACCGACAATTATTGAATCTATAGTTTACATCGGTTTCATGCTGACTGTAGTCCGCTGGTTCTTGCAGCGGCTTTCCAAGCACTACAACCGCACCGGCAAGTTATCTCAATTAGTGCTATCCGGCATTTACATGGGAGTTGTAGCATCGGCTTTAATTACTGAATGGATCGGCATTCACTTAATCTTCGGTGCATTTTTGCTGGGTGCTGCCATGCCCAAAAATGCCGGACTCACCAGAGAATTAGCTGAGAAAACTGAAGATTTTGTCCTGATATTTTTGCTTCCAATATTTTTTGCTTACAGCGGTTTGCGGACTCAAATCGGCTTGCTCAACAGTCCTGAATTGTGGCTGCTGTGCGCGGCTGTTTTAGGAGTAGCAATTATTGGCAAATACTTCGGGACTTACGTTGCTGCTAGAGTCTGCGGCATCAGCAACCGCGAAGCTTCGGCGCTGGGCTGGATGATGAATACTCGCGGTTTGACTGAACTGATTGTGCTGAATATCGGTCTTTCTTTGGGGGTGATTTCGCCACTGCTATTTACGATGTTAGTCATCATGGCTTTGGTGACAACTTTTATGACTTCGCCGCTGTTGGAGTGGACTTATCCGAAAAAGCTGATTCGGTTAGATATCTCAGATTTTAGCTCGGAGGATTCAGAATTAGAAGATTCACAAAGTGCTGAGGATTCCGAAAAAACTGCTGAAAGATTGCTGCCAACTTATCGAATTTTAGTGCCTGTTGCTAATCCTACTACGCAGAAAGGTTTGCTGCAACTGGCGATCGCCCTGGCGCAGCCTGCTGCGGGTACAGGCGGTAGCGATTTGCAGTCGGCGGCGGTTCATCCTCTGAGTTTGATCGAATTAAATGAGGATTATGCTTTTGAAAGTACGCCCGCAGAAGCCGATCGCATTATTCAAGAGCGCCGATCGAAATTATCAGAATTGATAGAAAGTTTAGCAATACCGGAGGCGAAAAAATTCGTACATCCCATCATTCGGGTGACTAAGGATGTGGCGCGGGAAACGGGGCAAATTGCGGAACTCGATCGCGCGGATTTGATTTTGGTAGGATGGCACAGGCCTACTTTTAGCAGCAACCGTTTGGGAGGGCGCGTCGGTCAAATTCTCAGCAATGCTACTGTGGATGTAGCAATTTTTGTTGACAGAGGTAGGGAACGGTTGAATAATTTGTTAGTGCCTTATGCGGCAAATATTCACGATGATTTGGGGTTGGAATTGGCGCTGAGACTGTTGGTTAATAGCGAGGAACGCCGTTTGACGGTGCTGCGGGTGGCAGTTGACGGGATTGAGGGAAACGAGCTGAGTTACGAATTTGAGCGAGTGATGGAGCAGTTGCCGGTAGAAGTGCGATCGCGCATTGAAACTCCGATTGTGGAGGCGGCTGAGCCGATTCAAGCGGTGGTGGCGGCCTCTGCTAATGCTGATTTGACGATCGCGGGTACGAGTCGGGAGTGGGGAATTGAACGCCAAACTCTGGGACGGTATACTGATGAGTTGGCGGTGCAGTGTCATTCTTCGCTGCTGATTGCGCGCTGTTACGTTAAAGTGCGATCGCACTTGGCTTCGGTACTTACTTCAAGTTGACAGTTGACAGTTGACAGCAAACTGTAGGGTGCGCAGTGCGCACCTTACCACTACGGGTAGTATGAATTTTCAGTTATTAATCAGTAGTAGGGTGCGCACTGCGCACCTTACCACTACGGGTAGTATGAATTTTCAGTTATTAGTCAGTAGTAGGGTGCGCACTGCGCACCTTACCACTACGGGTAGTATGAATTTTCAGTTATTAGTCAGTAGTAGGGTGCGCAGTGTGCACCTTACCACTACGGGTAGCCCCATACCCGGCTCCGGCCCACCCCTCCGCTTCGCCCCATGCCCCATGCCCCATGCCCTATTACCAATTCCCAATTCCCAATTACCAATTCCCCAAGATTATGAATCATTTAAGCCTCAAATCCCTGGCATTTTATGGGATTGCGATCGGATCTGTTTCGCTGCTGTTTAAGGTGGTAACTGCTTACGGCGAAACAAATTTAAAGGCAGCTCCGCCAATTGCAGGAAGTTATCGCTTCGATGCTAAAAGTTTGCCGGAATGTCTGAAATCTGATACTTTGGTCTTGACAATCGAGCAGTCGGGTGTTTATTTGAGCGGTAATTTGCGATCGGGTAACAGCGAAGCCGATCGCGCAAACACAGCCGAGGAGAAACCTTCTTTAGTAGGGAAGTGGGAAAATCAAGGATTGAGCCTGTCGGGTGCGGTTCCTAATTTAACGGGTTGCAGCAATTCCAGAGCGATCGGTCAAAACAGCTATGTTAAACTGCGAGGAATTGTGGAAAAAGACACCCTCAAGGGAAAAATTAGTCTGACGGATCGGGCGGCGGCTACTAATTTTACGGCTCAAAGAGAAATGGCGGCGAAACCCCAGCAGAAGCAACCACATTAAAGGTGTTGATTTCAATCGCACCGTCAGAAAATGGGTAGAAGCTCCCGACTGATCGGGCTCCAACCTAAAAGTTTAGATCGAAGTTGAAGCTCCAGATTTATCTGTGGAGTAAATCTAAAATCTACAATCAGTCGAGGTTTTGAAAAAATAACACGGTGAGAATCAGGCAATTACTGACAGCGTGAGAGATGAAAATTGCTCCGAATTGGGTGGTGACTTTAAAACTTTTTTTCGGAGGACGGCGGGTGAGGGTGAATGAGCGTTTAAATTCAGTGGGAACGGTAGTTTTTTTCTTCCCATAGAGCGTGTTTTCTAACAGTTCTAATGATTGCCATTTGGCGAGAAAGGTCACTGTCAGTAGAAAGACGGCGAGGCCAGTTATTATGAAGTAAAAATCTCGCTCGCCTCCTAATAATATATAATCGATCAGCCGTTCGCGTAGATCTTTTGAAAGCACGCTTTCAAGGCCGAAGAAGACTAGCCAACCGATGCAAGTGCAAGAGAGATTGAGGATGGCTGCATATTCAACGCTGGTTTTGGGGCCGAGTTTTAGTAGTTTTTGCAAGAACCACGATTCGATCGCGATCGCCAAAAACAAAACTAAAATTTGTACCAAAACAGTCCGAAACGGGAAAACACTTGCAATCATTAGTCTTACTCCTACGTCTGCTTCCCGATCGTACCTGACACACTAGAAAACCGCTGTATGCCCCAGCCCCTCTTTCAAGAGCGATCGCTCTTCTGGTCACACTTAAGCCACTAGCTGCTAATGGTGCTAAATTAAAGTCAGAATATAGAACTGAGCAATAGAAAAAAAGTATCTCAGAGGAGTCTCCGGTTCATAAATTACCTGGGCCAAGACCCCGCGTGTCCGTATAGTGTGTTGAAATGGATGTTGCCGTGATCTTAATGCCGTCAGAAACTTCGCTTACCGAGTCAAACCCGTTGATTTTAGACAGTTTGCCAGATTTGTCGCCGAACGAGGGCGGGTGTCCCCGCCGGGCTAGATTGCAAATTGACTTGATGTTGCTGGCGATCGAGGCCTTGTATCTCGGAGGTGCTGAAGAAATGCTGGCAGTGTCGAAGGAACTGGAATTGGAGTCAATTGTCAAAAATCGCGTTGCCTTTTGGCAGATGCGGAATACTAACCCGCTGAGACGCTATGCTCAGCGCCGCTCCCTGACTGTTGTGGAGACAAAGGCGCTGGTGGCGATCGCCTGCAATATGGCGCGCAAGTTAACTGCGACAATTCGGCAGTTGCTGCTAGATTCTCAACAGTTGCGATCGAGAAATATGCCCCTCAGTCAGAACTTGCAGCTTGCGGAGTATTTAGAACGCTTTCGAGCTCATTTTCGATCGCGCATGAACCCGAAGCGATCGGTAGTTGCAGCTTACAATTCCGACGACAAGCTCAACGAATTAGCTTTGAACTTGTTGAGCAAACTGCTATTTTGTACAGGCACAGCCGGAATGCAGCGCTTCTGGGTTAGCCTGTTTGATGGAGAAATTGAATAAAAATGACTATTAGGCGTCAGTACAGTCTGCCAAATTGCACCCTAGTTCTAGAAGGGTTGAGCGATGGATCGGCAGCCAGCCAGCTAGAAATGCGGCCGGTGCTTTCGATATTAATGAGCGCTGAATGCTATGTGACAGGCCTCGGCGAGCCCCTCAGCGGGGGACGGGAGTTTTTTGAAAGCTTGGTGAGGACTGTCAGCAGCTACGCTCAAGAATTTATGAGCGGAGTGCATTATCCCGATCGCTACGGCCCGAATTTGGGGATGGTACAGTTGCACAGAATCGACGGGAATTCGCACCGTTTGACCGTTCTACCCGCTGAAACAGACAGCGCCACCCAAATCGATCGAAAAACAGAACTATCGGCACAGGTAGATTTGACGACGGTACAGCTATTTGACTTGGTAGAGGCGATCGATCAATTTTTTGCCGACACCCAGACACTGCCGGAATTGTCGCTGCAATTAACCCCAATTTCCAAGCGTTATATCAAGTCTGCCGAACCTTTGGCGAAGCGGAGTTTGCCTGCGGTGGTGGGGGTATCGAGTTTGGCCTTGGCTGCCATGGCGTTTTTCTTGGTACCGGTGCCGGAAGTCCAGCGCCCGAGAGATCCGGTGCCGCAGCCCAATCGGGCCGGCCAAAATCTCGGCACGCCGAATTCCGGTGGTTCGGGTTCGCCGAATCCCAATCCCACGCCTGCGGCTGACGGTTTGCTACCGGGCGATAAAACTCCGACAACTGTTGAATCGAGTTCACCAACTCCGAGTCCCGCTGCGACTGGTGAGGCTTCACCCTTAGCCACACCGCAGTCGAACACTTCGCCGGAAAGCACGCCCACTCCTGTTGCTGAAGGTTTGGCAAGCCCTGGGGCGGCAGCCGTACCGATTACCGATCCGGCCGAAATCGATCTGTTGAAGGGCAAACTTTCCCGGCAAATAGAGGGAGTTGTGAAGAATCAGCCTGCTGTTGATGCGGAGTTGGTTTATCGGGTGAGTGTGGCTAAAGATGGGGCGATTGTCGGTTACAAGTCGGAAAATTCCGCAGCAGTCGATCGATCCGAAGCGCCGTTGTCCGAGTTGCTTTACAAACCGGTTGGTACCCGGCCACCGGCGGAACCGCTGGCTGATTTCCGAGTAGTTTTTGCGCCGGGCGGCACTGTGGCTGTTACTCCTTGGTAAAGGTTAGTAGTGAAGACTTTAGTCCGCATCGATTCAGAGGACTAAAGTCCGAACGATCGAACCTATGTGATGGGGTTAGATCGTTCGGACTTCAGTCCGCATCAATTCAGAGGACTAAAGTCCTGACTACGAACCTATTTTATGGGGGGTGTTTTACGGATTTGAGATAAGTCAAAGTCCTGTAGGTGCGATCGGCTCAATATCTGGGTCAAATCCCCCGACTTGATTGGTGCGAATTATCCACAAAAATGCTCCTTGTTTTAAGAGAATTTTGGCGATCGCATCTTGGGTGCGCCTGGGCAGCATTGTGCGGTAACTAATAGCAGCCTTGATCGGGTTCGCGATCCCAGCAAAAAAGCTTTTTTTCAGTTCAGAATCAATCCCAGCCAATCTCGCATTTTTGCGCCAATCTGGACGGACAACACCGAGGGGAATTAATACTTTTTCTAAACTCTCTCCTAAAGCTACTAACTGGTTAAATCTTTGAGTTTGTGCGGCGGCGGGATTTGTTTTCAGCCAATCTTGAATCTGAGGATTGGCCTCAATTTCAGCAGTGATTTTTTTAATTGTAGCGTAAATTGCCTGACAGGAATCTTGGACGCAAGAACTTGCTGGCGTGACTAAACTGGCGCCGGTGCCGTCTCCGCTGCGGTAGCGCGCCATCATGATATCTAGTTGCTGGTTTAATTCGGTTAAAGGCGACAAGGTGATGCCGTCAAAATCGTAGTCGCAACATACGCAGTCTAATTTACAGATGATATCGCACACCGGGCGATCGCCCAACCAGCCGCGCTGCAAATCTCCCATGTAACTTTGCCATTTGCTGGAACCCGCTACAATTCCATCGGGATTGTGGGCATAAACTTGTTTGTATTCTATGTCAAAACGCAGTTCGCCGGTAAAGCGATCGCGCACGACTTTTGCTACTCCAAAAGCAAAATGTCCGGTGACAATTCCCAGCGGTGCCGGTTCGCCGCCTTTGCCGCCGATACCGCCAAAACTGTGAATCACTATACCGATATCTCCTTCTTCCCAAGGGGAGATTGAATCGTTTTCTGTAGCATCATTTGGCATCAACAATACTCTTTTGGCTTGTCCTTTTTGCGCCCTTGTATTTAACCAGTTTTCCTCTTTTAAATAAGCGAGAGATTTTTGTAAACCGAAATGTGTTTCATCTGGGATTAATTGGGCAATTTTGCGGGGTTCGATTCCTTGGACTACAAAAATATTATCTTCGTCTCTTTCGCCGTAAATGTACCAGCCGTCTGGATTTAAGGGCGATTGTTCGATTTGGTGATTGGTAGACCTCGCTATGCCATTTTTGTCTGGCTGTACTTGCGGAATCCGAATGATTTCGGCGGCGCCGTCAAATTGTTGGGATGTTTTGCCCAAATGCCGGACAATAAATTTGTCGCTGTCGGGTTCTTGGCGCTTTACAATAGAGACTAAGGCGCACAAACGTCCGATAATTTGTACTGGTTCGCGATCGATAATTAGTTCTTGCTGGTCGCTGCTGCTGTGGTTGATGGCAATCACCGGCCGGCGCAACATCACAGTCACGCTGTCTTCGCGTCTGCTACCTGCTAAAGTTTCTAAAGGGCCGACATTGCGCCAGCCGTTCAATCTAACTGGATGAATGTTACCAGATTTTTGACTTTTTTGAGTTTGTTTGGTGAAGCTGATATCTTGACTGACGGCGTGGACAAAAAACTGTACTTGGCGATTTGTACTCCACTTCAATAATGCTATTTTGCCAATGAAATTTTGATGTTTTTTGGGTGCATTTATCACTTCAAAAAATACTGAACCATAAATCTGGCGCTGTTCGTTTGATGGCAAAATCAAGCGCCCGTGCCAAAGTGCGATCGGGTTGTAGAGATGGGCAACTGCTGCTGCATCTTCGCAGACGATTTCTGGCTCCGGATCTTCTAAAGTCTCGCTTTCTGGTTCCTCAAAAAACGCCGGATAATTGGAATCTTCTTCGACAAATTGCGGTTCTAAAAAAACGTTTTTACCTGCGGCAATATTAGCAGTTGAATCTCGGTTTTTTAGGGGTGATTTCAATTTCAGAAAATGGCGTTTTTCCTCCAACTTGTCCTGCAACCAATTGACAAAAACCCGAACAAAAATAAAAGCTGTGAGACCGAAAATTACAGCCAAGGCTGTCATCCCCAGAGTCAAAAGAAATTGCTCTAAAGATTGACCGGAAAGTAAAATAATTGTAGGCCAAATCGAAGAATATACTGCCATAAGTAAGTCCACCTAATTAAACCTAAGATATAGATGGCTAAAAAATTTGCTCAATAAGCATTCTTCCTTCTTCCTTCTTCCTTCTTCCTTCTTCCTTCTAAGCATTCTTCCTTTTTCCTTCTTCCTTCTTCTTTCTTCCTTCTTCCTTCTACTTAATATCTAAAAACGAGTTTTAGGTTCGATCCAGTCTGTGCTGGCTTGAGTGCCGAAAACTAGGGGTTTGTCTTGGGTGACAGATACGGTTTTGCCGGTCATATCGACTGCACAAAGAGGCCAAGATCGATCGCCCAAATGGCCTGCACGGAACAGAACTTGTCCCGGGCAAACTTGACTCCAACCCAACAATACAGCATGGGTGTAAAGACTGCGAGCCGGAGCAACAGTATAAGTGTAATTATCATTTTTATCCCAAATGACCGCATAGTCGGACATATCGGAAGAGTTGAACAGCGCTTCAAATTCGCGGGCGAGAACCCGGGAACCCTCTTGATTCCAAGAAACAGGCACTAAAATCGCGATCGTCCCGGACATATCTGTGTCATCGCTAGCATACATTCCGCTTTCGGCGAGGGGCGAAGCAGCCGCCACTGTTTGCAGTTCCCCAGTTTTGAGATTTTCCACAAACATGACGCTGCTAACCCGACACCGGGCCAATTCGGGCTGTACTTGCAATTCAATTCGACTGTAAGCCGCGTATTGGCCGTTAGTTGAAACTAGGGAAGGACTGCGATAGTAGCGGATACCTGTGCCAGCATTTGAACTCACCTTAGCGTGAGTCTCGTTAATCCATTCCCAAGGCACGGGATAGGAGCTATTTAAAGGGTCAGCCATGGGTTTTTAGCTCTGAAAGTTCTACAGTATTATCTAACAAATTTAGGATTTCCACACGCAAAAGAGAAATCCGGTTTCTACCTCGACGCTGCGTCGCCCAAGCCCTGATTTGGAAAAACATCGTTTCTGTTTTAGATTAGACTTAAATTACATTCATTCGCTCTTCTACATTTAAATTTATCTGCGTGGATCTGCGTACATCTTGCAGACATCTGCGGTTTATGTATCAATCAAAGATTTATGCAATTCAAGTCTAATGTAGATTTGTCTTCCAATATAAAATCCCAAATCCCAAATCCCAAATCTAAAATTGGATAGATAGGATAGTATCGAAATTAATCAGGTATGTGTGAGAGGGTTGTGAACAGAAAGTTAATTGCTAGCCATATCTACCCGAAACTGCCCAGTTTGTCCATCTTCCTCAATTAATTGCTCAACAAACAATCTCAGCTTTTCTTGCCAATCAGGGATAGCTTTGAGTTTCTCTTTCTGTCCGACCTACCCCCTAAACCCAATAACCGCCTTGTCTGTTCGCCTTGGCAAGTCGCTTGAGATCACCGTATTTATTGTGTTTTTGAAAAGGCATTGACACCACCTGTATATGTAAGTTAATCTACTTGTACCACACATTGAAAGGTCGAATCAATGCTTTTAAGTTTCCGAACAGCATTAATCCCGAACAACAAGCAAATTACAGCTTTCAAAAAAGCATCAGGCGTTGCCAGACATAGTTACAACTGGGGGAACGCCCTGATTCAAGATTTGCTCAAAAAACGCGAATCTGACAAAACACTCAAAATACCATCAGCCATTGACTTGCACAAACTGTTGGTTGCCGAAGTAAAATCAGTTAATAACTGGTACTATGAAACCAATAAAAATGTCCCTCAAAAAGCATTAGGAGACTTGCGTCAAGCCTGGGACAGGTGTTTCAAAAAAATATCTAAGCAACCTAGATTTAAGAAAAAGGGACAAAAAGATTCCTTTTACCTAGAATCAGGAACCAAAACCAAGCCAGGCATTAATAACGATGGCAAGCGAGTCAAATTGCCATCTATTGGATGGGTAAAAATTGCCGAACCATTACCGCTGACAGCAGTTCACAATTGCGTAATTAGTCGCACCGCTAATAGGTGGTTTATTGCCATCAAATACGAAATTGAATTGCCAGAAGTTGCAACAAGTCGTCCGGTTATTGGTGTTGATATCGGAATTAAAGAACTTGCTGTCTGCTCCGATGGCAAAGTCTTTGCGAATCCCAAATCTTACCGACGGATGAGCAAAAAGCTCAAGCGAAAACAGCGGGACGTAAGTCGTAAAGTCAAAGGCTCCAAGAATCGTGCTAAAGCGATTAAGAAACTGAGAAAACTCCATGCTAAAGTAGCAAATATCCGAAAAGACGCCATACACAAGCTGACCAATTATCTTGCCAAAAACCACGGTGAGATTAAGATTGAGGACTTGAATGTTAAGGCGTTTCTGAAGAACCACAAATTAGCCGGAGCAATTTCTGATTGTGGGATGTACGAATTTAAGCGGCAATTAGAATATAAGACCCAAAAGTTTAGCTCAAAATTGACACTTGTAGCTCGATTATTTCCCAGCAGTCAAATCTGTTCAAGTTGCTGCAATCATCGGCATAAAATGCCATTAAAAGTCCGAGTCTTTGAATGCCCTAACTGTGGAAAGGTTCAAGACCGTGACTTGAATGCCGCGAACAACATAGAACGTTGGTTTGAAGGTATTTTTGTACCAGAACGTTCTGATCTGGCGGTGAGTTCCACCGCATCAGCCTGTGGAGTAGACAAACCCGATAACAGTCATGCTATCGCTACGACGAAACAGGAAGTTAACACTATTATTACCCATGTCCAGTTAAGTCGAGATTTGGGTAGCTTTGGGTAAGTTTTCCAGAACGGAGGAACCATGACGCGATATTCTAACCAACAACCTTCTATCCCCCCGACTCGCGTCTCCAAGTCGCGGGGAAAAGGTTTGTTTTTGCTGTCGCTAATCTTTAGACTGCTGTTGCTGGGAGTAGGCAGCGGTTTTGCGTGGGTTTTGGGGATGGCGATCGCCCAAATTTATCCCTCACGCGCCACAGAAATGCCGATCGCCGAGAGATTGCTGCGCGTAACTCAAAATTTGACCTCCAGCCCAAAACGCGCCCCAGCAACGCAAATTCCGGCGCTCCCAACACCAACCGTTACACCAACAACTCCCCAGTCCAAAGTCAATCCCGCCCAGAGAGAGAAATTGCAGGGAGATTTAAGAAAGTTGCAGGGCGAGCTCAACGCGCTAATTGGGCGCACAGCGGCTTTAGAAAGTCAGTTGGGTAGCAGCCGCCCGACGGAAACTTTGGAAAAGCGGTTGCAGTTGATGTCGCAGGAATTGGCTGCAACCCCAACGGAGGGAACTCCTCCTCTGGCTTTACCCGCACAGAGCCCTCTCGATACCAACGCGCAGTCGCAGAATACGAGAAATCCGGTGTTTGCAGGGGATGGGCTGATGGTAACTCTCCCCAGCGATGTTTTGTTTGATGCGGGCAGTATTTCTCTGCGGGCGGGAACTAATACAATTTTGGACAATTTAGTGGCCGAGTTGCGGAATGACGAGGGGGCGACGGTGCGGGTGGCGGGCTACACCGACGACGCGGGAGAAGAGGCGGACAATCGCAATGTGTCGTTTGCGCGGGCTCAGGCTGTGGTGCAGTATTTGTCTGGCGTGCTCGGGCAGAGGTATCATTGGGTGGCGATCGGCTACGGGGAAAGTCGCCCTTTGGTGGATAATAGTTCTGAGATCGATCGGCAGCGCAACCGCCGCATTGAAGTGGCAATTAGTCCTTAGTCATTGGTCATTAGTCCTTAGTCATTAGTCCTTGGGCTTATAGATACTAGACTTAGGATTGATAGAGCAACCGCAGATTTAAGGCAGATTAACACAGATGAACGCAGATAATTTCAAGATAGTTTTTGGCTGTGGCAATCTTGTCTCGTATTTTGAAATAACCGTGCTAAATCTTAGGAAAAATCATGCAACATTATTTGTAGGGTAGGGTGTGTCGCCGCCAACCATCTTTAAAATTGACAAATAATCGATCGGGCGACGCACCCGATCATGTGTAGGGTGTGTCGCCGCCAACAATCTTTAAATTTAACAAATAATCGATCGGGCGACGCACCGGATTATTTGTAGGGTGTGTCGCCATCAACAATCTCTAAATTTGACAAATAATCGATCGGGCGACGCACCAAGTAAAATATTTGAGAAAACAAGCCTTTGATGCAATCCACTTAGATTTAGACCCTCCTGGGGCTAAAACGATACGAAAAACAGATACTGCGATTGCTTCGTCCCTCGCAATGACCAACCTTAAGCAAAGCGTATTGACCTTTTACGAGTTTCGTGTTTGTGGGAATAATTTTAATGAGTCGTATCACGTGCGTCGCCCTGAGATTCGGGTGCATCTCAATGCAAGCGAATATATGCGTAGGGGCTCTCGCATGACCGCAGAAAATAGGAGATGATAACTAATAACTTATATGCGGTCATGCGAGAGCCCTCTTCCTTGCGCCAGATGCACCCTGAGATTCTCGGTATTGAGTTAGGAATTTATCACAGGCGACACACCCTACAACTGTCAACTGTCAACTGTCAACTGTCAACTGTTGAAGCCGAAGGTGTCAAAGGCGGTAAGTCAGAATTATTTTTAGCTTGATTTATTGTCTCTCGATATTCGCTCCTCAGCTTTGGTTTTAAATACAAGTTTTCAATCAAAGCAGCTACTCCCGCAAACCAAGGCGGCACAATTACGGCCCCGATAATTCCCAATACTTGCACGCCTCCCAAAACAGATAGCAATTGATACAATGGATGCACGCCAACCGAGGAACCAACTAGCAAAGGATCGAGTACGTAAGTTTCTAAGTTTTGGATAAATACAAATAACAGCAATACCCACAACAGCACCCATCCACCCTTAGCTAAGGCGACGATTAAGGCTGGTACTGCACCCAAAACGGGGCCGATGAAGGGAATCAGATTTGTCACACCTGCGATCGCACCCAAGCCCAAAGCAAACTCCGGCATTCCCAAAAAGCTCAAACCTGCGGTGATAAATATCCCTAAAATCCCCGAAACTAACACCCGCCCGCGAATGTAACTCCCCATTCTTTGCCCGATGGGCGTGGCTTGGGCGGCGAGTTTTGTGTCCCAAGGTTTCGGGAAAAACTGCACCAAACTTTTAATTAATGTGTCGCTGTCGGCTACCATGTAACCGGAAATAAATAATGCTAAAACTAAACTGAAGAAGCCGCCGAGAATGCCTCTGGTTAAACTGTACGATCGCAAAATTAGTTGTTGGCTCGATCGGATCAGCCAATTAGTCAGCGATTGAGTGTCCACCAACTGACCCACAAAGGTTGGGGCATTGTCGCTCAAGCGACTCAATAGATTAGTTGCTACGGCTTCCAAACTTTCGGCGTACAGTGGTAACTGCCGCAGCAGTAACTCGATTTGTTCGATGACTGTCGGCCCGATTAACACTACCGTCCCGCTGAATCCGCCGATGAGAGTTAAATAAACCATAATCACCGCCAGCCAGCGGGGAACGCGCATCGTTTCTGCCCAATTGACGATCGGGACGATCGACGCGGCGAGCACGACTGATATCATCAGAATTACTAGCAGGCTACGCAATTGCCACAGCAGCACTAGCAGCAAGGACGATGCTACAATGAGCAGCAAGTTGGGTAAAGAAATGGTAATCCGCTGTTCTGACATAATTAAATAATAAATGTAGTCTAAGAGGGCGGGTTTATCTATCTCTTGATTTACCCAAAATATTTAGGGTGAAACCCGCCCTACTTATTTTATAATAAAAACTAACATTGGCACAAAAAAATAATATGCAGCCGCAATATTCAACCCAAGATTTATCCGCCATTTCATCTATAAAAGCCCCAACGCTGTTTTACGAATGGCTAAAATATCGCTGTGCTTACGATATTTACAACCCAACTACTGCGACAGAAGATAGCATCCCTTTGTTATTAATCCATCCTATAGGAGTGGGATTGTCAAGAGTCTTTTGGCATAGATTTTGCGAAAGTTGGTACAAATCCGGTAACACAAATCCGATTTACAATCCCGACCTTTTGGGCTGCGGCGATGGCGAAATGCCCGCTGTGGCTTGCTATCCAGAGGATTGGGCGGCACAGTTGCAGTTTTTCTTGGAAACAGTTGTCAAAAAACCTGCGATCGTCCTCGTGCAAGGTGCTTTACTGTGTGTAGCCTTGGAATTAGCCAAAATCCAGCAGGAAAGCGGTTCTAATTTAATCAATTCCTTAGTCCTAGCGGGGCCTCCAGCTTGGGCGGTGATGAACAAACATTCGACAGACAGACAGCAAAGAATTGTCTGGAATTTGTTAGACTCTCCCTTGGGAAATGCTTTTTACCGCTACGCCAGACGCGCTGAATTTTTGCGATCTTTTTCTGCAAAACAACTGTTTGGCGATGCGGCAAATGTTGACAGCGAATGGTTGGATGCTTTGCAGGCTGGGGCGGCGAATCCTGACAGCCGTCACGCGGTTTTCTCGTTTTTAGCGGGTTTTTGGCGGCAAGATTACAGCGGTACGATTCAAAAGTTCGATCGACCCGCACTCGTTGTGATGGGAGAAAAAGCCTCAAGCATCAGTCGATCGGGTAAGGAAGAGAAACCGGACGAAAGACTAGCGCAATATTTGGCTAACTTTCCCAATGCAGAGGGTTTATTAATGCCGGGGCGCAATGTTTTACCCTACGAATCAACGACAGAATTTGTCGCGGCGGTTGCCGAATTTGCGAACAAGTTAAGTAAATAAAAAATCATTCGTTCGTAGTACGGACTTCAGTCCGTCCAAGAGGAATGAATTCCTCACTACAAACCCAGGTTCGTAGTACGGACTTCAGTCCGTCCAAGAGGAATGAATT
>NZ_JAEQCI010000093.1:25225-39804 GCF_020738565.1 Microcoleus sp. PH2017_12_PCY_D_A
CTTCAGTCCGTCCAAGAGGAATGAATTCCTCACTACAAACCCAGGTTCGTAGTACGGACTTCAGTCCGTCCAAGAGGAATGAATTCCTCACTACAAACCAGGTTTTTAACCGCGATGCCAAATCGTGATACCATCCTTTTGGTCAATCAAAGTAATCCCATTATCTTTAAGTTCATTGCGAATGCGATCGCCCTCAGCGAAATCCCTAGCTATCCGGGCATCCTTCCGCTGCTGAATCATCGCCTCAATTTCCCCATCACTCAAACCGCCAACCGCCGCATCGCTGTCAGCTTTCGGCTGAACTTCCAACCCCAAAACCCCCGCCAAACTCACCAAAGTCAGCCAATGAAGCTGCAACAATTCCGGCGAAGTTTCAGTTTTGCCTTGATGCACCAAAACATTGCTTTCCTTACCCAATTCCTTAGCCAATTCAAACAAAACAGCCAAAGCAGCCGGAGTATTAAAATCATTATCCATAGCTGCTTGGAATTCCTGCACAGCTTTGCTATCTTGTCCAGTTTTCTCAACATCCCAATTTAGTTGAGAACCGTGTTTGAGTCCAAACAGCAAGCCTTCATTGATGGTATTCCAGCCATTTCTAGCAGAGGCGATCGCCTCTTCAGTAAAATCAATCTGACTGCGATACTGCGCCATAAAAACAAACAGCCTCACCGCCATCGGTTCCACCGCTTTTGCATTACCCTTACTCCCCCCCGAAGCAAGGGGGGGTTGGGGGGGGTCAGATTCAGATTCTCCCGACCAATTCCCCTCCAACAAATCGCGAATAGTAATAAAATTGTGCAAAGACTTCGACATCTTTCTGCCATTGACAGTCACAAAAGCATTGTGCATCCAATAATTAGCCAGAGACTTACCCGTCGCAGCTTCAGATTGAGCAATTTCGTTTTCGTGGTGGGGAAAAGTTAAATCGGAACCGCCGCAATGAATATCAATAGTTTCGCCCAAGCAATCGCGCACCATCGCCGAACATTCAATGTGCCACCCGGGGCGACCTTTTCCCCAAGATGAATCCCAAAAAGGTTCACCGGGTTTAGCGCTTTTCCACAGGGCAAAATCTGATGAATCTTGCTTTTTTTGAGCTTCTATTTCTGCGGTTTCCAATCTGCCGCTAGCCCCGGATTCCATTTCTTCCAACTTGCGGCCGGAAAGTTTTCCGTAGTTTTCAAACTTGCGAACGCTGTAGTAAACGTCACCGCTGTTCGCATAGGCAAAACCTTTGTTTTCTAACTCGTGAATCAGCCGTTTGATGCCGTCTATTGAGTGGGTGGCGCGGGGATATTCATCGGCCCTGAGAATATTTAGTTTGTCCATATCTACGAAATATTCATCGATGAAGCGTTGCGCCACGGCTTCCATTGTGGAATTTGTCTGGCGGGCGCGATCGAGAATCTTGTCATCAATATCGGTAAAATTCTGCACGTAGCGCACCGAGTATCCCCGCCACATCAGATATCGGCGCACCATATCCCACACAATGTAGGCGCGGGCGTGCCCGACGTGGCAGTAATCGTACACCGTAACGCCGCAGCAGTACATCCGCACCTTTGAGGGTTCGATCGGCTCGAAAGGTGATTCGCGGCGGGTCAAGCTGTTGTAAAGCGTTAGGGACATGGGATTTTGGATTTGGGATTGATATACTGCTGTAATTTATTTATAGTAGCGCGTTTGATTCGGCTATTTTCTTGGCGATCGAAATTTGATTGACAAACTTCGCAGATACAGTTGTGTGATAATTTAGAGAGTTAGCCATGAATCAGAAATATTATGAAATATGGCGTAGCTGAAATATGTAGGAGAAAAAGATCGTAAATAACATACATCAACTACTTCCTGGAGAAGGCGCTGTCGGACGGTACGATCGGTTGCTAAAAACTGGACGTAGAGGCGATAATCTAACACCGCACCACATTCCTTCTAATGCCTTTATGGCTGCAAAAGTTTCTGGCTACACGAAAGGCATGGGTATTGCTATGATGATGGAACACCCTTTGCCTGGTCAGGGAGGTCGTCATCGCCAAACTATCTCCTATGGACAATCCCCCAATCTTAGTGTTTCACCAAGAAATGTATTGGCTAGAGAGATTAGGGATGCACAATCGATTTATCGCCGTCAGGGACTTTATAGCCCAGAGATTAGACGCAGCTTACAGGAAGTTATCCAGTTAAATAAGTTAGTTTGGTCGATAATTTTTGACAAGGAAGGTAATAGCTGATGCCCAAAAATATCTGGATTAACATTTTAGAAGCAAATAAATTTATGCGATCGCCTGATGAAGTGACAGCTTTTGAAAATGCTTTAGCCTCACTTGCCAATCATCCTCAAAATGAAGATTTGCCAGATTTACATCTGATTTTAGACGATCGCTGCGAACAGCCAGAAGTTATGTTTGGTTTGATTCATTTTCTAGAATCTTTTGATGTGTCAGCGCAGATTCAAGCGTTTATTACAGTTGTACCGCAATTAATGCTCCTTGGATCTGAATGGACAAGAATTCTCCACAGCCGCATTTTAAATGATGATGATGCTTGTTGTTTGTATCGAGATATTTTGCATTCAGTGAACTCCCAAGAACATAATTTTGTTCGTCAATTGCTGGAAGAAAGTGCTAGTTATCATTTAAACCAGCGGGAGCCAAAATTAGAGTTAGCTAGATAAGTTTGAACTCACGTTTCTAAGCGACAGCAAAATCTGTCAAAGGACGATCGTCTGGATGGTGAAAAGCCAAAACTATATCGCTTTGAGAAACTCCTTCTTTTAAAAGTTCGTTGGCGATTCCTTCTTCTGTCCAATCTTCTTTTATCCAAATTTTATTATTTTTAATCTGGATGCAAACAGTAATGCCTCTGACTCTTTTATTTTGTTGCCATCCTACCTGAAACCAAAGATATCGATCGCGCTTTTCGTTAAAGGCTAGTAGCATCTCTGTGTTGGTTGCGGTTTGGTTGGCAAAAAGGCGATCGTACTCGGTCAAAATCTTTTTGATTAGGGTGCGATAGTTCTCTATCTTATCCATTGGCTAATTACCTCCGATTGAATTTCCACAACTAAAATTGAAATTTGATTTTGATTGACAATAAATTGAGTGGCATTTTGCCGAAAAAAGTTATTATAAATGCGAGCGATCGAGCTTATCGATCGATTATACAGGGTTCCTGACTATCATTTCTACCAACTACTCCCAGCTATGAGCGCGAAGTCCCAATGTCATCACAAACATGGCGATTTGGGTCATTTTCACTCATACCATTATTGGGGTTTTTTAAATAGTCATGGAGCCAATTACAACCCCGCACTAGCAAATCATCCAGATTCAAATTCCATAGAATCACGGTTTTGTCCCGACTAGCAGAAGCAAGCGTCTTACCATCTGGACTGAAACTGAGGCTTGTCGCCACATATTTATGACCCGTGAGGGTAGTAATCAAGCTGCCATATGGCTTCCACAGTTTTATGCTTCCGTCTAGACTAGCAGAAGCAATTATCTGCCCATCAGGGCTGAAACTGACGTTTGTCACCAGATCGCTATGACCTTTAAGAGTATTAATCAAGCTGCCATTTCGTTTCCACAGTTTTATGCTTCCATCTGAACTAGCAGAGGCGATCATCTGCCCATCGGGGCTGAAACTAATCCCAGAGCTATGATCCTGAAGAGTGGTAATCAAACTGCCATTTCGTTTCCACAGTTTTACGCTTCCATCCCGACTAGCAGAGGCAATCATCTGTCCATCTGGACTGAAGCTGACACCTTCAACCGCACCACTATGACCAGCGAGAGTGGTAATCAAGCTGCCATATCGATTCCACAGTTTTATGCTTCCATCCCGACTAGCGGAAGCAATCATCTGTCCATCTGGGCTGAATCTGACATCTGCAACCCAACAACTATGCCCAGTCAGAGTTTTAATGAAGTTGCCATCTTGCTTCCAAAGTTTTACTGTTCCATCCTCATGAGCAGAGGCAATCATCTGCCCATCTGGACTGAAACTAACACCACTAACCGTATTACTACTACCATCATCAACTGAGTTATCGGGTGGCTCATCACCTGAGCAATTATTGCTTAGTGACTTATTACCTGGGACATCATTACTAGGAGCGATGAGGGTCTTAATCAAGCTACCATCTGGCTTCCAGAGTTTTACGGTTTTGTCCTGACTGGCAGAAGCAAGTGTCTTACCATCTGGGCTGAAACGAATATCTTCAACCCCATTGGTATGAGCAGTTAGGATTTTAATTAAGTTGCCATCTAGCTTCCACAGTTTGTTGTCCCCAGCAATGATCTGACCATCTGGGCTGAAACTAACACTATGAACGGAAGTATTATTGCTAGTGAGGGTAGTAATCAAGCTGCCATCCCGCCGCTTCCAGAGTTTTACAGTTCCGTCCCAACTAGCAGAGGCAATCATTTGCCCATCTGGGCTGAAAATAACGTCTGCGACCACACTAGAACCAGGGAGAGTTTTAATTAAGTTGCCATCTTGCGTCCAGAGTTTTACAGTTTTGTCCCAACTAGCAGAGGCAATCATTTGCCCATCAGGACTGAATCTGACGCTATTAACCCCATCGCTATGACCTGTAAGAGTTCTAATTAAGCTGCCATCATCTCGCTTCCAGAGTTTTACAGTTTTGTCCCGACTAGCAGAGGCAATCATCTGCCCATCAGGACTGAAACTTATGCTACTAACTCCAGCAGTGAAAGTTTTAATTAAGCTGCCATCTCGCGTCCAGAATTTTATAGTTCCGTCCGAACTAGCAGAGGCGATCGTTTTGCCATCGGGGCTAAAACTGACGCTACTAACCTCAGCACTATGTGGGAGGGTGGTAATCAAGCGGCCATTTCGTGTCCATAATTTTACGGTTTTGTCCCGACTAGCAGAGGCAATCATCTGCCCATCAGGACTGAAACTAACGCTTTCAACGTTAGCACTATGCTCGGTGAGAGTTTTAATTAAACTGCCATCTCGCTTCCATAATTTTACGATTCCGCTCGAATCACCAGAAGCAATCATTTGCCCATCGGGACTGAAACTGATGCTATTAAACGACCCATTCTCTAGCCGATTTTGTTCTTTTATTTCGTAAACCACTTCACGCAAGTTTGCCACAACCAGCATTTTTGTATCAGCTTCTGCTCTCCCTGATTGTTCCAGTTTTTTCAGTTGCTTTCCTGCGTCTATATTGTTGATTAACGCCTCAAGTTGTAGACCTGAATAAAGACTTGCTGTTGAATTTTTACTCAAGTCTTTGAGTGTGTTATTGTCGTGTTGCTTTTGAACCTCTTGTTGTTGCTTTTGAACCTCTTGTTGTTTGATGAGGGCAACAACAATTGCTAAACTCACTATAACTGTAGAGACGATCGCAACTCTAGTCCTAGTCTGAGCAGCTTTTCGCACTTTTCTTTCCTGCTCTCGCTCTTTTTCGATTTGGCGATCGCGCTCCTTTTTCTCCTTCTTTCGTAGTGCTAAACTTTTCTTAATATATTCTCGCTCATTTTTCAAGTCTGCTTCACGCTTTTGTAACCAATCTTCAGCAATAAGCAGAGGTTTGCGCCGCAACAATCCATCTTCATCTTTACTAGCAGACTTCCACTGCGCTATATTTATCCGCAGTTGATGTCGCCAACTGAGAAAAGCGCGGTCATTATCTATCCATTCCTGCAACGTTCCCCATTCTCGAATCAACGCCTCATGTATGATTTCTACAGTATCTTCACCCTCTGCGTTGCGGTTAGTAACAACTAACCGCTTGTCAGCTAGAACTTCTACTAAACGCCAGTCTTCTTCCCTAAATTCATTTTTTTTTGCAACCCTACGTACATATAGCTTATCGGCTGGATCTTCTTGTATGAATTGACTAAAATTTACAAGTTGAGTAAATATTTTTGGTACTTCCTCTTTATCTGCTGGAGTTAAATCACGATAAAAGTTATTAGCATATTTCTCTATAGCACCTTTTACCTCTCCGATTTCTTGATAGTCATCATAAGTTAATCGTCGATCAGTTTGCTCCTGATTTTCTGTGGCTTTTTTCAGTCGTTTTGTTCGTTTTTTCCACAATTCATCTAAAGCAAATTCAAGTAGAGGCAAACATTTTTTATCGTTAGATACATGATCTAAAATACGTTTTACTAAACCTTCCTGAAATTTGACTTTTCTTGCCAGAGCAGGCTTTTCTAGTACCTCTGCCAGCTCTTTAGGTATCATCGAACTTAAATCTATATAGTTTTTCCAAGCATCTGCAAACGGTTGATAAGAACGAGCTTTATCTAAAAACTCCGATCTCATTGTTGTCACTAGCACTCTAGGAAGTGAATCTTTGCCAGGAGGTTGAATAATATTTAACAACAAGTCTAAAAAAAGGTGCTGAGTTTGCTCATCATATGAGACATATAGTTGCTCAAACTGGTCAACAAATAACAGCAGTTGATGGTCAGGATGCTTGTTTTGGATGATTTTGAAAATATCTGCAATTTTCTGCTGATTTTCTTTAATATCTTTAGCTAGATCTCCCTCATAAGACCCGTATAAAGGAAGAAGCGCTTCAGCAATTGCCTGGAAAGGGTCAGGGTGATCGCCAAGACGAAAATAGGTAAACAGCCAATTTCCTTGTTCTGCTAATTTTGGTATTAATCCCGCAAACACTAAGGAAGATTTACCACTACCGGACGCACCTAATATGGGAATAAAATTGCGGAGTTCAGTCGCTTCTTTTAATTCTTTTATTTGCGAATCACGTCCAAAAAATAGTGATGCATCACCAGATTTAAAGTAAGATAGACCACGATACGGGGATGGAGTGTCAATCTCAAGTTGAGTATCAACAGGCTCTATTAGTGCAGTGCTATCATTTGCATCATAGTAGTTGTAGATGATGTAAATAACTGCATCACCTGTTGCTGAAGTAGCAGCATATTGAACGCCATTAATTGTTTGCTGGATATTTTTTTCCATCATGCCTGCCTACTCCATCAATTAATACAATTTCTTAAAAGAGATAAGGACAGGGTACTACCGTGTCCCTACAGATAGCAGTGCTATATGTAGCTGTATTTTTTAGAATTGGTATAAGATTATTTTTTCCAATCTTCTGGTGGTGCGTTGTCATTGATTTGACTTATAGTCGCATTTCCCGTCCCAGAAGTGGCAGCATATTTAACCTTACTGACAGTCATGTTGATACTGGGCATTCCGCCTGGTTGATCTTTGAGTTGATTGAGCAAATCTTGAGCTAATTTCACAAGTTCTGCATCATCATTAGCTTTAGCAATTTCAACTTCAGCTTGCACTGTAGCTTTTCGGTCATCTCTGTCTGGTGTTTTTTCCAATTTGTTAACTGCATCAACCAAGTCGCTATCTTGACCATGTTTCTTGGTTAAAGCCTTTTTAAGGCTTTTATAAGCGGCTGCGATCGCATCCGTTGCAAAATTTCCTGCAACTCCTAAAACAATTGCTGACGTGATCGGGTCCATAGTTTCTCCTTGATTATCAATGTTAGAGAAGTGTGATTATTTTTTACTTTCACTCATCCAGCAGGCACAGCCTAATATTTTCAAGTTTATCATATTCCCAAAGACATATCTAGGCGATCGCCCTCACCCTCCAAACCCATCAAAAAGCCCGTGAAGCCCAGCTATCCCCTGGGGAATAACCCCGCCTGTCACCAAATCAATCAGGGATTCGCGATCGCGTATCAAGTAAGCGGACCAAAATAAAATGTATCAGTAGCCGGATTAACAGCATAACGAATCCTTTCTAAAAAACCGATTTGACCGATAAAAGAAGGGAAATCTCCCCAGTATTCCTCAACATCAGGAATAAAAGCTGTAGCATCCACTGTCAAATCCTCACCCTCATCAGCAGGTAAAGTCATATTCAAGCGAATAATACTCCCTTCCAGTCGCATTCCTCTGACTAACATTGTTTTTCTCTCCAGCGGATAAACTCGATCTAAACCAGCTTGTTTGGCAACTTTTGGTGCGATTATTGGGTATGGCGCACCCGTATCAAGGACAGCTTCTGTGATACTATCTTCGACATAAACAACTATGATGATTCGATTCGTTGTATCGCTGGCAATTGCTGGACGATAAGCGTAATTAATCGCACCGGTCGCAAAATATTCTCCGTCTGGAAATAGTAGTAGACTCATTAATGAATGACCGTTAACAATGTACCCTGTGTATTTTCTAGCTGTACAACCAATTCATCAAAGGACTTGGCTGTTGCTAATAATTCACCAGCTTTTACTGCCACCCAATTACCGCGATATTTCTGCCAGTTTTCTCTCATCCACTTGCGGCTAGCTTGAATATTTTCACGCTTTTCTGGATCGCTTGGACTAACGGTAACTTTTGAGGGGGCGAGAATGTAAGCATACCGAGAAATTTCTTGATTATCGGGGTAATGATTGACCGCTTCTATAGAAATCTGCTGGGCAGTTTGCCAATCGCCAATATCTAAAGCTGCATCCATTTCTCGGATAAAATGTTCGGCTGTTTTGTTGTTGATATTTGTTGTCATATTAGTTGATAGCTAAGGGCTATTTGGGGGAACTAAAATTTATGCTGGAACGATCGCCTCTTGAGTATCCATAATATTTCCCTCTGCATTTAAGATATAAAACCATTCCCTCGGAATGATAGTTTGATTTAGTATTCTGAGATGATGGCTCAACTCTTCAATGGAGAAGGTTTCTACATAAGTGACAGTTTTTGTATCGCAGGGTTTGAGGCGATCGTTTTCTCCAATGTAGCGGCCCTCACCAACATAGCCTAAACTTGACAAAAGTTCTTCTACTTCGAGTTCGATGATAGGCATATTTAAGTCGTCATCTGGGTAATCGACAAAAACAGCAATTTTACCTGTTGCCGGAACTTCTAGTTCTGGAGAAGTCCAACCCTGTTTATGGTTCCAAACAATTGTACCTTTAGTCTTCATCTTCGCCTCCTGGGAAAATACACTGCCAAATGTTTTTCTGAAAGTGTTGAACAGCGAGTAACTTTCGTCCTTTTGCTTCTTCTAAGCAACGCTCAACTGCTTTTTTTCTGGTTCCTGCTACAACTGATTCGGTTTGAGGCTTCCCCATACGCTGGATTTCATCTTCAGGATCTTCGAGATAGTTAAGTGGGTTATTTGTCATTGTCCGAACCTTCCTCCTGCTGTTGGCGGGAGTCAAGTGCTCGATCGATCAGCTTGGCGACTATCCAAGAAACCGATCGCTCTTCTGAGGTAGCCCACGCCTCTAAAGCGACTTTCTTTTCTTTGGGAATGTATACCGCTATCAACTCCCGCTTGCGTTTTCCACCCACGATGTCTTTTTCTTTTAATTCTATAGACATTGTATCTTTTACCTTTGATTTAATTATGCTACTATATTGTATAGTAGCATATAGTGGAAGTGCAGCCACAAAAATTTAATCCCTTTGTGACAAAAAGTGATGGAGAGGAAAACATCGGGAAAATAGTTGGCTGGAAGTGCGATCGTATTCCCAAAGACATATCTATTCTGAACGATCGCCCCCATCCACCCACCCTCCAAACCCATCAAAAGCCCCCCTATCGCAAATTGTCATCAAATTCTGACATTCGCTTCAACACCGATCCCCCAAATCTCTCAAATATCAAAATTCCCTGACATATTGATCCCCGAATCCCCGAAAATGCGTATAAGTACCCATGATTGAGGCAAAAGACCCCTTGACCAGACCGGGAATTGTCTGCAACATTAAGTCATGACAAAGCGATCCCAAAGAAATGCTTTGATTGAGCAACTCTGGGAGTCAGATAGCGCGCGTGCTGCCGGCACAGCGTTGCTAGCAGCACCGATCGCACTCGCAAAATCGATCTTGTCAATCAAGAATCGACAGATAAAGCTTTATTTAGATCGGACGGTGCGCGCAGAAGCCAATAAGTCAGAATCCCCGATCGCAATTGGGGACAAGACAAGCTAAAAACCAGCAAGGCTTCAAAGGTTGGAGAGATTCAGAAGCTCGATCGTATTTTGTATTTAAAAGAGTTTCTAACTCAAAAAATCAACACATTAGTGTTGAAGCAAAAAATCTAACCCGCCATCCAAATTAGTGGAGAACAAACTCATGGCAAAAGAACGCCCACCATTAGAAGAAATGACTTTGCGACAACTCCGCAGAGTTGCTAGCGAATGTGGAGTTTCTCGCTACAGCCGGATGCGGAAATCGCAACTTCTGGCATCAATTCAAGAAATTCAGCGCAACAAGTTTTCATACAGTCCATCTCGCAAACTAGAGGCACAAGAAGCAGTGGAAGCAGCAAAATTTGAACTAGGTCAAGAAGATAGAACAGGCGGTTCATTGTCGTCTGTAGATGAAGGTTTAGCAGATTTGCCCAACGGCTACGGTGAAAGCCGGGTTGTTTTGATGCCCCGCGATCCAGAATGGGCTTACACCTACTGGGATATCCCGAACGATCGCAAAGAAGAATTGCGCCGCCAAGGCGGACAGCAACTCGCCCTGCGGATCTACGACGTTACAGATGTTAACCTCGACATCCAAAGCCCGCACAGCATTCAAGAATATCCCTGCGACGAACTGGCGCGGGAATGGTACGTGCCAATCCCAGTCAGCGATCGCGATTATGCGATCGACATCGGCTACCGCTGTGCAGACGGCCGTTGGTTAGTGTTGGCGCGATCGGCAGAAGTCCGAGTCCCGCCCATCTATCCCAGCGACTGGATTGAAGACCAATTCATCACCCTCGACTGGGAAGAAGACTTGCGCGGCAAAACCTTCGCCGAACTGGTTCCCCCAGCCAAGAAAATGGCACAAGCAACCAACGGCGTCGGTTACAGCAGCGGCAACGCCATCTACGAACAAATCTTCGGCATGGCAGAATCGGGAGAATCGATGCGCGTAGCTGGCTCCATCTTCGGTTCCATGCAGCACGTTGCAGGTTCCATCCAGCAATCCGCAATCCACGAACAAGCTTTGAGTTCCTACGTATTCCCCTCCGGCGTCGGAATGTGGGCTGGGGCCGGGATGTCCGCCCTCACCGCGTCAGGTGTCGGTATGTCAGGTGTCGGTATGTCCGGCCTCACCGCGTCAGGTGTCGGTATGTCAGGTGTCGGTATGTCCGGCCTCACCATGTCCGGTGTCGGGATGTCTGGCCTCACCATGTCGGGTTTCGGTATGTCCGGTGTCGGTATGTCGGGAGTTGGCTTTGCCGCCCCGATGCGCCCCCGCCAGTTCTGGTTAGTTGCTGATGCCGAACTGATCGTCTACGGCGCCACCGAGCCAGACGCTACCGTTTACGTTGGCGGACAGCCCATCAAACTCAATGCTGACGGCACTTTCCGCTTCCAGATGTCCTTCCAAGACGGCTTGATCGACTATCCGATTTTTGCAGTAGCAGCAGACGGCGAACAAAACCGCGCTGTCCACATGAAATTCAACCGCGAAACCCCTGAACGGCGTACCAATACTAAGGAAGATGCTGTTGTGGAATGGTTGGGCTAATCCTAAAGGTCGATCGCGATCCCGGTACGTGTCTGGGTTTGTGCCAATTTTTTAACCATCACAAGGCCTACCCGGAGCAAATGGCGATTTGTTAGGGTTAGTTTCAGACAACAACCCATAACACCCCCTATACACCGTTCTCCTATTTTGAGGAGCGGTGTTTTTTGTCTGTGAAGTCATTAGTCATTAGTCATTAGTCATTAGTCATTAGTCATTAGTCATCAGGAAGAATTCCGAGGGAAGAAGTCCGAGGGAAGAAGTATTATTTATTTGTAGGGTGCGTGAGGGCGAGAAATCTTTACATCCACACTTCGAGACTATTACTCACGCACCGCCCCAACGATTGAATCAAGTCAATCCCAAATGCTAGCATCAACGATATTTGACAAGACTCTCGATATCTGCCTGTAGATAGATGTCGGCTTAACTTGCGATCGCAATCGTTACATCAAAATTTGTACTCTTGACTCAACGATTATGAAGTAAGCTAAAGTTTACTTAACTTTTCATTGCACAAACTCGCTAAATCCCGCGAAACATAACAAAGCGAGTTATGAGATCAGTAAGGCGATCGCACAGCCATATCTCAAAAGCCAATGCCAAAAATAAATTCCCCGCCCCAGCGAAGGCAAAAGCGCCCCCGTCTTTTCGCCTTATTCGCTGTCACATTAGCCGCCGTCTTGCTGTTATTTATCCTGCCCGCACTGACTCAGCAGCCAGTTGTGCTCACCATGTTAATGCAAGGGCAAGATCTTGCTAACTGGAAACCGTTTGTCAAAGAATTTGAACAGAAAAACCGCAATATTCGCATCAACCTCGTAGAAGGCCCCTTTGACTCAAACCTCGTCGAAAATCTTTACACATCTGCCTTTCTTTTAGGCGAGTCACCCTACGACATCATTAACATGGATATTGTCTGGGTTCCCAAATTTGCCGCCGCAGGTTGGGTAAGGGATTTGACAGACAGAATTCCTCCCCAACAACTTGCAAAATTCATCCCAGGTAATGTCGAAGGCGGGCGGTATCGGGGCCGACTTTACCGAATTCCCCACGCTTCCGATGCCGGAATGCTTTATTACCGGAAAGACATTTTAAAACAAGCGGGAATCCCAGCGCCGAAAACCTTTGAAGAGATGGTAAAAATCTCTCAAAACTTGCAGAAACAGGGACAAGCAACTTGGGGTTATTTGTGGCAAGGTAAACAATATGAGGGAGTATCTGCGATGTTTGTCGAAGTGCTCTCGGGTTTCGGCGGTTTCTGGGCTAATCCTCAAACTTTGGAAGTTGGGTTGGATAAACCCGAGGCCATTAAAGCAGTGGAATTTCTCAAAAATACGATCGCCTCTGGCATCTCTCCAGCGGGTGTTACTACCTACGGCGAAGAAGAAACCAGGCTGTTGTTTCAAAACGGCAAAGCGCTGTTTTTGCGAAATTGGCCCTATGTTTGGAAGCTGGCAAATGCCGAGGGATCGAAGGTGAAAGGCAAAATTGCGATCGAGCCAATGCTCAGCAGTATCGGTAAAACAGGCGGTTCCTGCTTGGGCGGCTGGGGCTGGGGAATATCCAAAACCTCAAAACATCCAGAACAAGCCTGGAAAGCAATTAAATACCTCACCAGCGAGGCAACCCAGCGCAAATTTATTTTAGAAACAGGTTTAATTCCCAGTTACAAATCCCTATTTACCGACAAAGATATAGTCGCCAAATATCCCCACTACCCGCAACTCCTAAAAGTAGTGGAAAAGCCAGCTTTGCGCCCGCCCATAGCACAATACGCTCAAGCTTCTGATATTTTGCAGCGCTATTTGAGTTCAGCTTTTACTGGGAGAATGACTGCGGAACAAGCAATGAAAGCGGCGGCTAGCGAAACTCGCAATTTATTAGGAAGTTTGAAACAACCAAAATAATAGAACCCGCCGAAGGTCATTCGGGGCTACAAAAACAATGTCCGCCTCCGCGGACTGAAGAATAGAATAGAACCTTAAAATATGCAATTAGACCAAATGCGACAGCGCGAACAAAGAACCGGATGGATATTAGTAGCACCAGCATTGATAATTCTGCTGCTAGTATTTGCTTACCCAATCTTGCGCGCGTTTTGGCTGAGTTTATTCACCCAAAACCTCGGTACTGAATTAAAACTGGTTTTTTCCGGTTTTGCTAACTACAGTCGAATGTTAGGCGACGGGCGTTTCTGGCAAACTTTAAGCAACACCACAGTCTTTACTTTTGCCTCTGTTGTGCTGGAATTAATTCTCGGCATGGGCATTGCTTTAGTCTTAAATCAATCTTTCACGGGGCGCGGCATTGTGCGGACAATTTCCCTGCTGCCTTGGGCGCTGCCGACGGCGCTGATGGGTGTAGCTTGGGCGTGGATTTTTAACGATCAATACGGCGTAATTAACGACATTTTACTGCGCTTGGGATTGATTCAAAAGAGCATTAGCTGGCTGGGAGATCCAACTTTGGCAATGATGGCAGTGATTACAGCCGATGTGTGGAAAACTACGCCGTTTGTCAGTCTGCTTTTGTTAGCGGGATTGCAATCGATTTCCGGTGATTTGTATGAAGCACACGCCATTGACGGCGCCAGTAGTTGGCAGAGTTTCCGTCAAATTACCTTGCCGCTGCTGATGCCCCAAATTGTGATTGCTTTGCTGTTTCGATTTGCCCAAGCTTTCGGCATTTTTGACTTGATTCAGGTGATGACGGGAGGGGGGCCGGCTGGGGCGACTGAGACGGTTTCTATCTACATTTACAGCACGGTGATGAGGTATTTAGACTTTGGGTACGGGGCGGCTTTGGTGGTGTGTACTTTTTTGCTGTTAGTGGCCGCAGTGGCGATCGCCAGTTACCTGTTATCCAGAGCCCGTGTCAAGGCAGCCGGAGGAAATTAAGACGATTTTAGATTTTAGATTTTAGATTGCTCGGGACTTACGCAAAAAGTGGTTTTACGCGCTACTTATAGCGGTAAGGTGCGCACTGCGCACCCTACATAATTAGGTTCTGCGTCCCGGACTGTTGCTAACAGTTGCACGTTCCTTTCATTGGTATAAACTATGTCGATCG
>NZ_JAEQCI010000094.1:0-21236 GCF_020738565.1 Microcoleus sp. PH2017_12_PCY_D_A
CCATCACAAGATTGACAAAACTTATATTGCCGATGCCAGCTCAAATTCACTCATCTTTCTAAATGCTGTTTTCTGACTTTTTCAGCAAGCCCTATTTATCTTTTGTGATTTTTAACCGCAGAGGGCGCAGAGGGCGCAGAGAGATAAGAGACAGTGTGTGTGTGCGATCTTCGCAAATTTGGCTGCGGTTGGTATAATACTGAAGTTTATTTTAAGCGCCAGGGATTGTTAATTTGATTTGGTAAAAATATTTTAGCGGTGCGATCGACTATTCGAGTAAAGAGCGATCGCGTGACGTTCTTTGCGTACTGCGGGCGGTAGGGATAGGTGCAGTGCATGACCTTGATCGGTTTGTCGATCGCATAAACATCTTTCCACTTATCCAAGTAGTTGTAAACAGGGGACAAAGTTGTCATTTTCGGCTTCACAGATTCAATAGCAGCCGCAAAAGCACCCTGGTCTTTCAACAGTAGCACATTTTGATGGGCAACTACCATCTCGAAATTTTTCTTAAATTCTGCGAACAATTGCTGATTTTTACTACTTTTCGTAAAAGCGATAAATCCGCCGTTGTATTGAATGCTATTTTCGTTTAGCGGCAATCCCACAGACTGCAAAGTTGACAGAATATCTTGCTTGACTCTTAATAAATTGCCCGCTTTGGCGATCGCAGGCTGCACGTCTTCCGTCACCAACAAATCCACCCCGTCAAGATAGTCGAAAACTTCATCTATTGGCGACAGCAAACAAATATCGCAATCCATATAAATAGTCTTGTCAAACAGAGATTCCCCGTACAAAGCCAGCTTGGCTTGACGCGACGCTAAAACAGGATTTTCGTGAGAGGGTGCTCTTTTCAATGTGACATTTCCAAATACCAGAAGTAAAGGATATAAAAATTGAGGGACTCTATCGATTAAAATAATAATTGGTTCCCGGTGAAACTTCCTGACAGAGGCCAGAAAATGAACGCAATCTTGGCAAGAGTAAAGACCGGTTAAAATAGTGATAAATCCCTTATTTTCTAGTTTCATTAGTGCGTCCACTCCCAAAAACTCTCGCTCCAGTCTTCTCGCTCGTGAAAAACTCCTTCCCATTCATAAAAATGTACAAAATCTTTCAGGTTAATTATTTTATTGACATTTCTAATCATGTAAAGAGGTTTATCTCCATAAAAAGAAGCCCACATAGTATAACTGCTAGGCGGCCCGACAATATAGTCGCACTCAGCCAAAGCATACAAATCTTCAATTAAGTGACCGCTGCCAAATTCACAGTTAAAATCATTAAATATATTGGGATTTTGTTGAAGATTAGAACAAATCAAAAAATTGATATTTTGTCCTTCAAATAGCTTTACGGCAGATTTCATGACTTCTATATATTGCTGAGTTGTGTAAAAGTATCTCCCCTTTTGATGCTGGGCATAATCGCCTTGACGGATGTGAATTCCGACGATTAGATCCGAGTTGTTTTTGACATTTAATATCAAACGCTCTACATTAATTGTATATCGCTCTAAGGGCGCAAAGTAGGCTCTAATCTTGTCGGCGTGCTTGTGTAACTTGGGAACATCTTCTACAAACCAGCCATCTCGAAACAGCCAGCCTTGAAAACAAATAATTGAACTGCGATCGATTTGTTCTGCATCCTGATATTTTGTCCAACTAAAAGGTTTTTTTCGGGTAAGTTTTTGCGTTTTTAATACTTTGTTATCGCTGAAATACTTGATTAATTTATAATATTTACTTCTGATAAACTTGTTACCGGCTGCGGTAAAATATGGAGGATAACAACACAAAAAATTCCTCGCTGTTCCTGAAAAAAATTCTGCATATTCCTCAAAAGCCGGATTGAGAACGGTCAAATTATGCTCGATCGCCCAAGCTATGAAGTTGGCAAACAGCAGCAGTCGGTTGCCGAGTTGTCCCGATTTAGCAGATATTATCAACATACTCGCCTTTTTTGTTAAGATCGGGTGCGCCACAAGCACCCTACATAATAGTAAGGTGCTTGTGGCGCACCCTACAGACTAAGAGCTGTGGCGTTTTTGGTGCCACTGCCAAGCGTGAGTTACAATATCCTTAATGTCGGGATATTCTGGAGACCATCCCAAGGTTTCGATCGCCTTTTTGCTGCTACCAACTAAACTAGGCGGGTCTCCCGGACGCCGATCGCACTCCACAGCCTTAATCTCTTTTCCCGTCACTTGGCGCGCCGTTTCTATCACCTCTTTCACCGAAAATCCGCCGCCGTTCCCCAAATTAAAGAAATCAGATTTGCCGTCATTTAGCAAATATTCCAATCCCAAAATGTGAGCCGACGCCAAATCGTTAACGTGAATGTAATCGCGGATGCAAGTACCGTCAGGAGTATCGTAATCCGTGCCGAAAATTGCGATCGCATCTCGTTTCCCCAAAGCAGCGAACAACACCAGCGGAATCAGGTGAGTTTCGGGATTGTGATCTTCTCCTAACAACCCGTTCGGGTCGGCCCCAGCCGCGTTAAAATAGCGGAAACAAACAGACTTAAAATTGTACGCAGCGTCAAAATCCGACAAAATCCGTTCTACCATTAACTTAGTAGCACCGTAGGGGTTGATCGGATTTTGCGGGTGGTCTTCTGTGAGCGGGATTTTCTGCGGTACGCCGTAAGTCGCGCAAGTAGAAGAAAACACCAATTTCTTGACGCCAGCACCAATCATCGCTTCCAAAAGGGTAATTGTGCCGATGACGTTGTTGCGGTAATATTTAGCTGGGTCGGTAACAGATTCGCCGACGTAAGCGTAAGCAGAAAAGTGCATTACCGCATCAATTTTGTGGGTGGCGAACAAGTTGTCGAGCAAAGTGCGATCGCTCGTCTCGCCAACTACGAGCTCTACCTGCAAAGCCCGATCTACTATATCTCGGTGTCCGTAAACTAAATTATCTAAAATCACTACACCGTAACCGGCGTTTTTCAGCGCTAATACCGCGTGAGAGCCAATATATCCTGCTCCGCCCGTTACCAAAATTGTTGGTTTTTCTGTACTCATTTTATTCTGGGTTGTTTTGTAACTGTAACTGTCGGTGAGATTGCTATACGGTTGGGTTAAGTTTGTTTATTCCCCGGAGATCCCCCCTAACCCCCCTTCAAAAGGGGGGGACAAGAATCCGATCGACAGTCAACCCCTACTCCCCTTAAGAAGGGGGACGCGAGATAATTCTCTTGTCCCCCGATTTTTTAGGGGGACGCGAGATAATTCTCTTGTCCCCCCCTTCAAAAGGGGGGTTAGGGGGATCGGCCTTAACTGTCAACTGAAAAGTTCAATCGATGAACTTGAGGCGACCAATTTGGATGTAATCAAATATCCGATTGATTTGATATCGGTCTTCCTCTGAAATTTTATCATCAGATAGGATAGTAGAAGTCAAAACTAAGTGTTCCCGGCGAGAGATTTTGCCAGACGCGACAATCCGATCGACCATTTGAGAAATTGTTAAGTTGGATTTGTTTTGAGATGTTCGCATTTATTCGATCGCATTTATGTCAGAATAGTTAAAGCTGCTTGCAGTTGTTGACCCAAAAATGAGCGATACCAGACCGCAATTCAATTTGTGGAACCCCAGAAATAAGGTATCAGAATTTTACTCCCAAAGATAGATGCGCGGATTTTATAATTCTGCGTTCTGCCTTCAAAGAGCGTTCAAACTAATCCAATTGTATATTAATTTTCCAACAGAGGCAGTCTTATATGCAGGTGTATCGGATTCCGGTATTGTCCGACAATTACATTTTCTTGCTGCACGATCGCGATCGCCATACAGCAGCAGTCGTCGATCCAGCCGTCGCAGAACCAGTCTTGCAGCAAGTGCGATCGCTCGGAGCGGAGTTAATAGCAATTTTTAATACACACCACGATCGCGATCACGTAGGCGGCAACCTGGAACTGATCGATCGCTTTCCCCAAATCACAGTTTACGGCGGCGCCGAAGACAGAGGCAGAATACCCGGACAGCAAGTATTTTTGCAAGCGGGCGATCGCGTAGAATTTGCCGGCAGAACCGCTTCCATGTTCTTCGTACCCGGTCACACAAAAGCCCACATAGCCTACTATTTCCCGCCCAGCAACGCAGGGGAAACCGGCGAATTGTTCTGTGGGGACACTTTGTTTGCTGGAGGCTGCGGCAGACTCAAAGAAGGCACTCCCGCCCAAATGGTAGCTTCCCTCGAACAATTGCGAAACTTGCCCGACAGTACCAGAGTTTGGTGCGCCCACGAATACACGCTGAAAAACTTGCAATTTGCCATTAGCGTAGATGGCGACAATCTTGAGTTACAGCAGCGCTTGGCCGCAGTTAAAGAAGCGCGCAGCCGATCGCAACCTACCATACCATCATCGATCGGCATTGAGAAAAAGACAAACCCCTTTTTGCGCTGGGATTTTCCTAACCTCCAATCAGCGGCAAACAGCATCGATCCAGTCCAAACCTTCGCTCGATTGCGCGGCATGAAAGACCGGTTTTGACAAGTAGCAAGAGCGTGTCAACTTAATGTAAAACGTAGTATCGACCTACTGTTTGACAATTAAGCTCCGATCCCCCCTAGCCCCCCTTCTTAAGGGGGGAACAAGAGTCTTCTCTTTCGTCCCCTTTCTTAAGGGGGATGCGAGGGGGCTCGAGATATGTGCAACGACCCATTAAATTGGTATTAGATTGAATTGTTACCCTGGTTAAATCAAAAGTTCCTCGGAATTATTTCCTTATATATAGATGAGCGCGCTCGGCTTGACCAAAAGTAAAACGACCGTTGTCAGAAGATGAAAAATGTAGGCAATACTGAACCAGAACCGAAAATTGACGCCTCTGTTTCAGAGGATTCTAACACAGCACTCTACCAGGGCGAGGCTTTGCTCGCAACAGATGTAGGGATGGTTCTGCAATTGGCAGACGGCGGCATTCAGGCGTGCAATTCTTGCGCCGAGAAACTGTTGGGAATCACAGCAGAACAGATGCAGAGCAACACTTCCATAAACTGTCCGTGGCAGACTGTGCGCGAAGATGGATCGGATTTTCCCGGCGAGACGCATCCGGCGATGGTGGCGCTGCAAACCGGACAACCCTGTTCAAATGTCATCATGGGTTTTTATCAGCCGCAGGGAGAATTGATTTGGTTGAAACTGAATTCTCAACCTTTATTTCAGGGAGATCGATCGACTCCCTACGCAGTAATTACCACCTTCACCGCAATCGATCGACCAGGGTCACAATTCGTCAATCACGCGCCCGCCCAACAACTCTCAGACACCCTCGAAAGTATTTCCGACGGCTTTTTTGCTTTGGATAGAAACTGGCGGTTTACCTACGTTAATTCTCAAGCGGCGCGGTGGCTGAATCGAACCTCAAAAGATTTGATCGGGAACAGCGTTTGGGAAGAGTTTCCCGAATCTGCGGGGAGTTTGTTCGAGCAGGAATACCTGCGCTGCAACCGAGAGCAAGTTACAGTTAGTTTTGAATCTTTTTATCAGCCACTCAATGCTTGGTATGCGGTACGAGCTTATCCGATCGCCTCGGGAATTGCTGTTTATTTTCAAGATGTCACCGACTCCAAAGCGGCTCGGGCTGCTGCGATCGAACAAGCGCAAATGGCGCAGCAACAACGGGGAGAAATTGAGGCAATTTATGCTAGCGCGCCGATCGGACTTTGCTTTATCGATACTGACTTGCGATTTGTCCGCATCAACTCGCGCCTCGCAGAAATTAACGGAGTGACCGCCGCCGCCCACATCGGCAAAACATTGCGCGAAATCTTACCAGAACAAGCCGATGATTTAGAGCCGCTTTACCGACAAGTTATTGCAACTAAAGTTCCCCTCGAACAGCTCGAAGTTGGGGGGACAAACTCAGCGCAGCCGGGAGTAGAACGCACTTGGCTGTTGAGTCTTTATCCGCTGACATCCGAGGACGATCGCGTGCTGGGCGTGAATGTGACGGTGCACGAAATTACCCATCGCAAAGCTGCCGAAAAAGAAATTCAACGGCTCAACGAGGAACTAGAGCGCAGAGTTAATGAACTGCAATTAATCCTCGATGCTGTACCCGTCGGGATTGCGATCGCCCGCGACGCGCAGTGTCATGTAATTCGCACTAACAAGTTTGCTCAGTCGATGCTAACAGTGCCGCCGGATGCCAATGTTTCTGCAAGCGGAGACGAAGCTGCACTGCTTCCGTTCAGACTATTTAGCAACGGCCAGGAAATCGGGCCAGCAGAGCTCCCAATGCAGCGGGCTGCGGCTTCGGGCGCCCCCGTGCGAGATGCGGAATTTCAAGTGGTGCGATCGGACGGAGTGGCGTTTGATTGGTTGATGAATGCGATGCCGTTATTTGACGGGGAGGGCGCTGTTCGCGGCTGTGTGGCGGCCTTTGTGGATATTACCGATCGCAAACAAGCTGTTGCTGCTTTGCGCCGCTCCCAGGAACGCTACCGCACTTTGTTTGAGTCCCTAGACGAAGGTTTTTGCGTCATCGAAATGCTGTTTGACGACAACGACAAGCCGATCGACTACCGCTTTTTGGAAGTCAATCCCGCCTTCGAGAAACAAACCGGACTCGTACAAGCTGCGGGTAAAACAGCGCGAGAACTCGTTCCAGAACTCGAAAATTTTTGGTTTGAGATGTACGGCAAAGTTGCGCTGACGGGGGAACCATTGCGCTTTGAACACGGCTCGGAAGCCATGAACCGCTGGTTTGAGGTTTCGGCGTTCCGCACTCCTGAGCCGCACAGCCGCAAAGTCGCCTTGCTTTTCAAAGAAATCAGCGATCGCAAACAGGCAGAAAATCGCCTGCGGCAACAGGAAACGCAACTGCGCTTGTTCGTCAAACACTCGCCTGCGGGGGTAGCGATGTTTGACCGCGAGATGCGGTATATGCTGGCGAGCGATCGCTGGCTGACAAGTTACGGACTGGGCGATCGAAACATTGTAGGCCGATCGCACTACGACATCTTTCCCGATGTACCCGATCGTTGGAAACAAATCCACCAGCGCTGTCTGGCGGGAGCAGTCGAAATGTGCCCAGAAGATCCGTTTCCCCGCGCTGATGGGTCGATCGACTGGGTGCGCTGGGAAATTCACCCTTGGCGAACCAACAGCGGCGAGATTGGCGGGATCATGATTTTTTCCGAAGTAATCACCGAGCGCAAAAACGCTGAACAGGCGCTCTCTGCTGCCTCCCAGCAAGTTAGCAATATTTTAGAAAGTATTACCGATGCCTTTATTGCGATCGATTCGCAGTGGCGCTACACCTACGTTAATGCCGCTGCTGAAAAACTGCTTTCTCGATCGAGAAACGACTTGCTAGGTCGATCGATCTGGGAGCTATTCCCCGCCGAGGTAGAATCCAATTCGACGCTGTATCAAGAATTTCATCGAGTGGTTAACGAGCAAGTTTCTGTCAAGTTTGAAGAGTTTTCGCCGTCGCTTCAAATATATGTAGAACTCAGCGCCTATCCAGCCGCCGAAGGACTTACGGCTTATTGGAGCGATATTAGCGATCGCAAACGTACAGAAGAAGAACTGCGGCAAAAGAATGCTATTTTGAACGTGATTAACGAGTCAGCGCCCACGCCAATTTTTGTCAAAGATCGAGCAGGATGTATTATTTATGCAAATCCAGCTACGCTTGAGGCGATCGGCAAACCGGCTGCGGTCGTAATTGGGCGGCGCGATCGCGATTTATACCCAGTAGCAGAAAGGGGAGCGATCGTCAGCGCCAACGATCAGCGCATCATGGCATCCGGTCAAACAGAAGTTGTCGAAGAATCTCCCGACGGAATTCGGACATTTCTGGGAATGAAAGCTCCCTACCGCAATGAAGCGGGAGAAGTAATCGGCTTGATTGGCATTTCCAACGACATCACAAATCGCAAGCGAGCCGAAGTCGCGCTGCAAGAACAAACTAAGTTATTGCAAGTAATTATAGACAGCATTGGTGACGGTTTGATTCTCGCCAACCCACAAGGGGAATTTGTGCTGTTTAACCGAGCCGCGGTGGGGATGTTCGGTCAGCTAACGAATGAAAAATCTCATGAGGAATGGTCGAGCACCTACGGACTATTTTTAGCCGACCAAAAAACCCTTTTCCCCGAAGAGGAACTACCTCTAACCAGAGCAATCAAAGGTGAATATGTCAATGATGTAGGGATATTTGTCCGCCGCCAAGATTGCGAAGGTCGCTGGGTCAGTATCAGCGGTTATCCGGTGGTTGATACTAGCAGCACCATCAAAGGCGGAGTAATTGTCTGTCGGGATATCACAGAACGCAAACAAGCAGAAGCAGCGCTGCTTGAGAGCGAAGCGCGATTCCGCAATATGGCTAACAACGCTCCATTTATGGTCTGGGTAACAGATTCCACAGCCTACCGCACTTTCGCGAGCGACAACTGGTATAAATTCACAGGTCAAACTGAGGAAACAGCTTTGGGATTTGGTTGGATAAACGCAGTGCATCCAGAAGACAGAGAATACGCCTTGAAGGCATTTTTGATGGCCCACGAAAGCCAGGAACCTTACAGCACAGAATTTCGCCTGGGGGGCGCGGATAACCGATATTATTGGGCGCTGGATGCGGCTGTTCCCAGATTTACCGAAAGCGGACAATTTGAGGGTTTTATCGGTTCTGCGATGGACATTACAGAGCGCAAACAAGTGGAAACCGAGCGCGATATGGTTCTGCAATTGGAACAAACGGCGCGCGCGGAAGCCGAGCGGGCTAACCGGATTAAAGACGAGTTTTTGGCGGTGCTTTCTCACGAGTTGCGATCGCCCTTAAATCCAATTTTAGGGTGGTCGCAACTGCTGCGCGGCGGCAAGCTGAGCGCGGCTAAAACCGCCCAGGCCTACGAGACGATCGAGCGCAACGCCAGACTGCAATCTCAATTAATCGAAGACTTGCTCGACGTGTCTCGGATTCTGCAAGGAAAACTCCGATTGAATGTTGCTCCGGTGAATGTCGCAACAATTATATTGTCTGCTTTGGACACCGTGCAATTAGCAGCAGAAGCTAAAAAGATTCAAATCGAAACAATCTTAAATCCCGATGTCGAACTTGTTCTCGGCGATACAGGTCGCTTGCAGCAAATTGTGTGGAATTTGTTATCGAACGCGGTGAAATTCACGCCAGAAGGCGGTCGAGTTGAAGTTAGATTATCGCAAATCGCACGGGAAGTTCAAATTCAAGTTTCAGACACGGGGAAAGGTATTGTTCCCGATTTCTTGCCCTATGTTTTCGAGCATTTCCGACAAGAAGACGGCGCTACAACTCGCAAATTTGGCGGCTTGGGATTGGGATTGGCGATCGTCCGCCAACTGATCGAACTTCACGGCGGAAGGGTGTTTGCAGAAAGCCCCGGAGAAGGTCAAGGAGCGACGTTTACGGTGAGGTTGCCGCTATTAAATGATGATTCTAGAAAGCAGGAGGAGGAAGAACGTCATTCATCTGAGAGTGCCGGTATTTCATCTTTACCGCTGGCAGGATTGAGAATTTTGGTGGTAGATGATGAGCCGGACTCGCGCGATTTTGTCGCTTTCGTGCTAGAGGAAGCGGGTGCGGAGCTGATTTCGGTGTCATCTGCTGCTGAGGTGCTGCGATCGATCGCCCAAACTGCACCGGATTTGCTCGTCAGCGACATCGGAATGCCCGAGATGGACGGGTATATGCTGATACGTCACATCCGCACTCAACTGGCGCCAGAGTATGGGGGGCTGGTGGCGATCGCCCTAACGGCCTATGCTGGAGAAGCGAACGAGCGCCAAGTTTTGCAAGCCGGATTTGACAAGCACTTATCGAAGCCGATCGATCCGACTCTGTTAGTTACGACTGTAGCGCGGGCGATCGGCAGAGCGTAAAACACCCCTCATAGGTTCGACCGTTCGGACTTCAGTCCTTCTCGATCGGGTTCGTAGTAAGCATTAGGGCGTGTTTTCTTGCCTCTGAGATCCCCCCCGGCCCCCCTTCCCAAGGGGGGAGAAAGAGTCTAAAAGTCCCCCTTCCCAAGGCTGCTGTGTACACACAAGTCAGGGTTGAGCTAGTTGCCATCCCCAAAAGATGGACTCAAATTTCCTCAAACCCTGTACCAGAGTAGCAATTCCGGGGGGACGCCCTGATTGATAGCCAGACCATCCTCCCAATCTAGCAATCAACCAAGTTGCCCAGGGTAAGGAGCGTTTAGGGTGAGGGTTTTGCAACTTTTTAGTCCTGCCTTCTAGCTTTGGCTCCAATTGCTCCAGGAATGATTGCTGCTCCTTGGTGAATGCCAAAGTTGCTTCGAGGTCTGGTTTATCCCGGCCCTCCACCAATTGAAGCGTCCTTAGCGCCACCCCTAGCCCCAGAATCGTCAATCGTTGAATGGCTTCTATGGATTCTAGTTGGGTCGATTCAATATCTAAACCATCGCGTTTAAGTGCGGCAAATAGTTGTTCAATCCACCACCGCCAGCGGTACCACAAGACAACTTGTAAAGCTTGTTCAATAGACTCGACGGGATGGGTCGTCAGCAGTCGCCAGAGAATCGGTTTTTGACCCGTCGGCGGACTGACTTCTCTGGCTTCAACGGCCCATAGTCCCACATAGTCTGGATAGTCCTCTGCACTCAGGTTATCCGGTCTTTGAATTTGAACGGGTGTAAAACGAACGGCTAACCATGCGCTGCGGGCTGTCCGGTTGATTCTTGCGTCCGCTAGAACTTTGACAGAATAGGTGCCCTGAACCTCTTGCTGACCCAAAAATGAATACAAAGAATCAGATTGATGATGCAATCGACGATCCTGACGAACCCTGACCAGTAGATGGTTATAGCCATCAGGAATTCTAGCCCATGCTTCATAGATATCGCTTTCACGGTCTCCAATATGCGTCACTAACTTAGCACCGCCGCCTTCGAGACACCGACCAGAACTTTCAGCAGAGTCAATCCATTTAAAAGATTCCTTGTCTTCAATGGGTAATTTCTGGTAGTTTCGCTCCTTTTTTGTCTTATGGTCAGCTTCCCGAGTCCAGAGTTGAACGTGACTCAATCCCAGAGGAAAGCCGGACTGTGCATCCAATATCAGTGTTGGATGAAGGAAAAAGCCCACATCTTGATTGTTCCCGACAACACCTAACGACTTAGATTTCAATCGTCCAGCATGGGCTTGCAAGTTAATCTCACTGCTGTCGTTGATGGCCTTGACATGACGGCCATTTACTTGCTGTTGGCAATGGTCTGACAGACTACGAACAAGTTCGGATATCGTCACATTCTCATTCTCTATGAAGCGGTAATATCCCACCTGCTCAGCCCGATTACGGCTAATTCGGCGAATATTTATCGAGTGATGCTGGCTGATTGCCTCGTAAAGTGAAGCCCCCTTTTTACCAGCCGAGGGTCTCCAAAGGCGGTTTGTGGGAGGTTAGCGGCATGGATTAAAATGGGGCTATTCATATCTGATAATGCTTTCAGCGCTTTTACTCTAGTTTAGAGCAACTTGTGTGTACACAGCAGCTTCCCAAGGGGAGTAGGGGTTGACGCAAGAGAAATGGACGGTTCCCCCCTTAAGAAGGGGGGCGCCTGGGCGATCGAGGCCCTAATCGTCAGACAGCAGACTGAAACTACGTTTAACCTGGTTGTTGACACTTTCGGAGGGTTAAATCCGTTAAATCCGCTACAAAATCCGTTGCCGAACTTCCTTCGCTCTTGCGATCGCCCCTCAAACTTCGCTATTATAAACAGTTCGAGTTAAAACCCAGAAGCAAAGATCATGGCCAAGCGCGTCCAATTAGTTTTAAACAAAGATGTCAGCAAACTCGGCAAAGCTGGCGACGTAGTAGAAGTAGCCCCAGGCTACGCCCGCAACTACCTAGTACCCCAAGGAATGGGATTTAAAGCCACTCCAGGCATTCTCAAGCAAGCAGCCCGCCGCAGAGAAGAAGAAAGACTGCGCCAGCTAGAGCTCAAGCAGCAAGCAGAAGTCCGCAAAACCGCCCTGGAAGCAGCCGGGCCTTTCATCATTTCCAAGCAAGTCGGCGAAGGAGACGCGATTTTTGGTACTGTCACCAACCAAGAAGTAGCAGAGCTGATTTTCAACTCTACCAGTCAAGAAGTCGATCGGCGTGGCATCACCCTACCCGAAATTCGCGGCATTGGTACATACAAAGCTGAAATCAAACTGCACGCAGAAGTTACCGCCGAAGTTGATATTCAAGTTGTCCCGATGTAATTGGGAATTGGGAATTGGGCATTGGGAATTGGGAATTGGGCATTGGGAAGAAGGCCAAACAGGTCATTGGGCATTGGGCATTGTCATTTGTTTTTATAATAACCAATAACCCATAACCCATAACTCATAACTCATAACCCATAACCCATAACTCATAACTCATAACTCATAACCAATTCCCCATTCCCCATTCCCCATTTTCAATAACTAATGAGCGATTTGATGCCGACAAATATAGAGGCAGAGGAAGCAATTTTGGGCGGGATTTTAATTGACCCCGAAGCTATTTCCCGAATTGCTGAGCTTTTGCGTCCCGAATTTTTTGCCATCAGCGCTCATCAAGTCATTTATCGATCGGCATTAGGGCTATTTTTGCAAGGTCAACCGACGGATTTAATGACCGTAACGACTTGGCTGACGGATCGCAACCAGTTAGAACAAGTCGGAGGATTAACTAAATTAGCACAATTAGTCGATCGCACAGTTTCAGCAGTCAACATCGACCAATATGCAGCTTTAGTCGAAGACAAATATCAGCGGCGCCGATTGATCGAAGCGGGCAACAACATAGTACAATTAGGTTACGAGACATCAGCGCCACTAGAAACAGTCTTAGACCGTGCCGAACAAGAAGTTTTCGGCATCACTCAAGACCGCCCGCAACAAGATTTAGTATCGATCGGCGAAACCCTAAACCAAACATTTCAAGACTTAGAAAATCGCAATGAAGGCCTCACGCTTCCCGGTATTCCGTGCGGTTTTTATGATTTAGATGCCATGACAGGTGGCTTTCAGCGATCGGATTTAATCATCGTTGCTGCCAGGCCGGCAATGGGAAAATGCCAAGCAAGCTCTACCATAACGCTTCAAAGCGATGGAAGCCTTGCTACCATTGAAGAAATCTATCAAAAACGTCAAGCTGAATTACTAACTTTAGGAAAAGATTGGAAGTTTCATCTAACTAAACCATCAGCTTTTATAGATGATGGAATTAAGCCTGTATTCCGCGTCACAACAAGACTCGGACGCTTTATAGAAACTACAATTACACATCCATTTTTAACGATTAAGGGATGGCGGCAGTTGGCGGAGATACAAGCAGGCGATAAAATTGCTGTACCCCGCAGGATGGATGTTTTTGGTAAAGAAACCATTCGTGACTGTGAAGTTAAGTTATTGGCTTATCTAATTGGCGATGGGTGTTTGACACGCAGCGCGCCGCACTTCACCAATGGAAATACTGCTATACTAGAAGACTTTGCTAAGGCTGCTACTAGCTTCGGAGGTCTTAGGCTGCGATACAACGATCAAGGGAGACGCGCACCAGAATATTACGTCATGGGCGATCGAGACAGTTACAAAGACAAAATATCTTTCTTTGGTCTGAATTTGCAAAAAGTCCTTAAAGAACAACATTTGTATGTTAAAGAATTTGCTAAAATATTGAAGGTTTCACCCGATTTAGCCTCGGATTGGGTGCTAGGATTGGCATTCCCAAAGCAAAAATTATTTAGTCGCATCTGTGAAACTTTAGATGTCGCTCCCAAAAAACTAGCCAGCCCGGGACTGGAGGCTATTAATACCTTGCATCAAAACCCGCTGAGATTCTGGTTAGAAGAATTAGGTCTGATGGGGAAAAATGCTCACCAGAAAACAGTACCAGATATAGTTTTTAAATTAGAGCGATCGCAAGTTGCCCTTTTCCTCAACCGCCTCTTTTCCACTGACGGCTGGGCTACCCTACTTACCAGCGGTCAATCTCAACTAGGCTACTGTTCTGTCAGCGAAGGACTAGCTAGACACGTACAGCATCTACTGCTGAGATTTGGTATCATTGCTGCCCTCAAAAAGCGCTCTGTCAAATACAAAAATACTCGCAGACCAGCTTGGCAAATCGATATTACTGATGCTATATCTATCAAAATATTTATATCAGAGATTGGCATTTTTGGCAAAGAAGAAGCATTATTTAAAGTTAAAAAAGCACTAGAAAACAAAATATCTCACAATAACCGTGATTTAATTCCTGTCGAGGTTTGGGAATACATAGCATTAGCCAAAGGCAACGAATCTTGGGCATCCTTAGCAAAACGCGCAGGCATCAAAGGTTATTCCAATATTCACGTTGGTCAACGTGCGCTGTCCAGGCAAAGACTTTTGGTTTTAGCAACTGCTTTAAATAATTCGTGGCTGAAACAACTGGCAGATAGCGAGGTTTACTGGGATGAAATAGTTTCGATCGAACCGATGGGAAACAAGCAAGTCTATGACTTAACTATCCCGGAGACACACAATTTTGTGGCTAATGATATCTGCGTTCACAATACGGCCTTTTGTACCAACATCGCGCACCACATCGCCGCTGGACAGCAGAAACTGCCGGTTGCCGTTTTTAGCTTGGAAATGTCCAAAGAACAGCTAGTGCAGCGCATTCTGTCCAGTGAAGCCAAAATAGAAAGTAATAGGTTGCGATCGGGCAGAATCAGTCAAAATGAATGGGAACCCATCAGTACAGCCATTGGTAACTTATCAGAACTACCGCTGTTTATTGATGATACTCCTAATATTACCGTGATGGAGATTCGCTCCAAAGTCCGCCGCCTCCAAGCAGAACAAGGCGGATCTCTCGGATTAATCTTGCTAGATTACCTGCAATTAATGGAAGGTAGCAGCGACAACCGCGTGCAAGAATTATCTCGAATTACAAGAAGTCTCAAAGGTTTAGCCCGCGAGATCAACGTGCCGATTATTGCTTTGTCTCAGTTGAGTCGAAGTGTGGAAGCCAGGACAAATAAGCGGCCGATGATGTCGGATTTACGGGAAAGTGGATGTCTGAGTGGTGATAGTTTAGTTACTATGGCTGATAGTGGATTAGAAGTCCCGATTCGCGATTTGGTCGGTAAATCTGGCTTTGCTGTTTGGGGATTAAATTCACATACCCTGAAACAGGAAAAAGCGATAGTGACTAATGCTTTTTGTACAGGGGTAAAGCCAGTCTGGGAGATGACAACTAGCTTGGGAAATTCAATTAAAGCAACAGGCAATCATAAGTTCTTTGCATCAGATGGTTGGAAGCGTTTAGATGAATTAAAAATAGGCGATCGGATTGCTATACCTCGATCTATTCCTTGTACTGAAGTGCAGACGATGGGTAATGCTGAATTAGCTTTACTAGGACATTTAATTGGTGATGGTTGTACTTTACCCCGACATAGTATTCAGTACACGACGCGAGAATTAGATTTAGCTGAATTAGTTGCACATTTGGCTACAGAAGTATTTGGTGATGAAATTAATTCCCGTATCAAACGCGAACGTGATTGGTATCAAGTTTATCTCCCTGCTAGTTATCATCTCGCTCCCAATATTAAAAATCCGATTACTAAATGGCTAGAACAATTAGAAGTCTTTGGTTTACGTTCCCATGAAAAATTTATTCCCAGTTTAGTATTTACCCAACCCCAAGAATCGATCGCTCTTTTCCTTCGACACCTATGGGCAACTGATGGTTGTATCAAACCGGCTAAAGGGAAGAAATGTCTTTATCCAGCTATTTATTATGCCTCTAGTAGCGAGAAGTTAGCCAGAGGAGTCCGTTCTCTGTTGCTTAGACTGAACATCAATGCGGCTGTCAGAGTTGTTTCTCAAGGTGGAAAAGGGCGTACACAATATCAAGTTTGGTTGGGAGGAAAGTCAGATATAGAAATATTTGCGAATGTAATCGGTGCAGTTGGTAATTATAAAAAATCCAGTTTAGAAGATGTGAAAGTATATCTCAATAATTCTGAATGTGGGAAGACAAATCGGGATTTAATTCCGAATGAACTTTGGCGAACTCAAGTCAATCTTGCCCAAAAACGCCTTGGTTTAACCATCAAACAGATGCAAGATTGCTTGGGTATGCGTTATTCAGCCACAACGGATTACAAATGTGATATTGGTCGAGAACGCACACATCAGTTAGGGAATATTTTGGATGCCGAAGAGATATGCAAGCTAGCTGTTAGCGATATCTATTGGGATAAGGTGAAGAAAATTGATTTTTGTGGTGAAGAAATGGTTTACGATATAACAGTCGAAAATCTTGAAAGCTTTGCCACACAAGGTTTATATGCCCATAATTCGATCGAGCAAGACGCCGACTTAGTAATTATGCTTTACCGTGATGAATACTATAACCCTGATTCGCCCGATCGCGGAATTGCCGAAGTAATCATCACCAAACACAGAAACGGCCCCACAGGAATCATCAAACTATTATTTGACGCTCAATATACCTCCTTCCGCAATCTCGCATCTCCGAAGCGCTCTTAAGAAGGAAGAAGGAAGAAGGAAGAAGGAAGAAGGAAGAAGGAACACACAGCAAGCTTGAGCGCGATCGATATTTTACGTTTAATTAGGTCAATTTACTTAAATCAACCAGGATTTACACAGAAACCCGGTTTCTTAAAAAAACCGGGTTTCTCCACACCGTCAAAGTTTTACGCTTAGTTAAGTTAAGCTACCTAGCCAGCGATTTTCAATAATTCCACATCAAAAATCAGCGTAGCATTAGGAGGAATCACCCCGCCCGCACCGCGAGCACCGTAACCGAGGTCTGGAGGAATAATCAACTTGCGGCGTTCTCCAACTTTCATTGTACCGACGCCTTCATCCCAACCCTTAATTACTTGACCGACACCAATTTTGAACTGAAACGGAGAATTGCGATCGCGCGAACTATCAAATTTCGTGCCATCCTCCAAAGTGCCAGTATAGTGCACTACAACCGTCTGGCCGGTTTTTGGAGTCGCCCCATCACCTTCTTTCAATTCAACATATTTCAGACCTGAATTTGTGGTGACAGTTGTCTCAGTTTTTTCAGTATTACCAGTCATGTTATTGCCAGCGATAGTAGCTGGTTCTTTTGGTACATTAGCATCAGCTACTAGCAAACTATCTTCAGTGAAAGACTTCGCTGAGAGTATCTCAAGCGCAGCATCGGTTAAAGGATTATTCACTTCGGAGGCAACTGCTGTAGGTACATAACCGCTCATTTGAGCGACTATCAAAAACACAAAGCAAACTAGCATTACCCCCAAGCTGACCAGAATTCCTTGCAAAATTAATCCTCCTGATACTTTTAACGGCGGTCTCTCAGATATCTAAGATATCTTGTACAACAAGAACTACAAAATTTTATCTGAACTTTTTCGCCAAAAGATGGCGGGTGCCAGTGAATTTTAAAGGCAAAAGAAAGTATGAAGTCAGAATGTTTGTAATTCTACCTTCTGCTTTCTACATAAGTGCCCGATCGAGCCTTCTGCGTTCGGGTGACAATTTTATCACAAAATAGCAGCAAGTGCCCGATCGCACTTAGCGCCAGTTGCGGTTTTCCAAATCCCGCATCTGACGTTCGAGACGATCGAGCCTGCCGCGCAACTCATCCATTTCCGACTGTCGGGGAACGCCCATATCTTGCAGGATATTGCGGAGTTGGCGCTGCAACTGCGTATCCCAATTGCCCTGTTCGGACTTGAGGTGCTCAGTCATGTCATCGACAAAGGTTTTGGCTTGCTCGGGATTGATTTTGCCATCTTTGACCCATTGCTCGCTGGCTTCCTGCAATTTTTCCGCCACCAAGGAGGTAGTACCAATGCCCAGCATTACCAGTTGTTTGAGTAAGTTGCTATTGTTATCCATAGATTTTTCCTACTGTTTGCCCCAAAATACCCGATCGGCTCAGGTCGCCTGCGGTCGCTGCGAAACTCTTTGTACAATTTTAGTTACATCAGCACTGACCTACCTTTCTATTTTGGAGCATCTAGCAGCCTGCTGGCGAGTCTAACCCGCCAATGGGCGTTCGGAAAACCCGCATTCAAAGCCTGCCGACAAAATTACCCCACCACCCTGCTATCCAATGCCTGAGTGTCCCCGCTGTCACCAACCTGTAGACTCCCGAGCGATCGCCTGCGCGCACTGCAAAACCCCTCTCAAAGCTTTCGGTCATCCGGGTATCCCGCTTTATCGATCGACATCCGCAGAATTTCTGTGCGCTACCTGTATTTACCACGAAGACGACACCTGCAACTACCCGCAGCGTCCCTTCGCCAAAGAATGCACGCTTTATCACGATCGATCTGAGCCGCTGGTGCCGCAGACGAGCCGTTACATCAGCGGTGGTGTGCCGCAATCTATCAAAAATTGGTGTCAGCGAAATATCATTTGGCTGGCTTTATTTGGTTTAATTATTATCAGCATTGCCCTGTCCATTTAATCTAATTATATCAAGCGTAGAATAGAGATATCTGCGTCGGTCGGGCTTGCTATGCGGTTCATTCTCTAAATTATCCATGAGTTACGTATTCGGCATCGACGGCGGCGGAACTAAAACTATCTGCATCTTAATGGACGAAAACAGAGTTGTTTTGGGACGCGGGGAAGCTGGGCCGTCAAATTATCAAACCGTGGGAATCGAGACAGCAAAACAATCGATTGAATTGGCGATCGAACGAGCAGTTCTGTCCGCTAAAATCCAGCCAAATAGCAATCTCAACATAGAAGCAATTTGTCTGGGACTAGCAGGCGTGGCGCGTCCCAAAGATATTGAAATAGTGCAATTTGTAGTGCAGAACTTGCAGTTGGCGAAGACTTTACCAGTAACCCGATCGCTCTTACCGAGGAATATCCTAATTTGCAGCGACTGCGCGATCGCACTTGTCGGCGGTATCGGCAATCCAGTCGGTATCGCCGTTATTGCTGGAACTGGTTCGATCGTTTTCGGGCAAAACCGTCAAGGGAAAACTAAACGAGTCGGCGGTTGGGGATATATTTTAGGCGATGAAGGTAGCGGATATGACATCGCTGTTGCCGGTTTGCAAGCTGCTTTGAAGTTCTATGACGGACGCTCGGAGTTTACCGTGCTGGCCCAAAAATTTCAACAGCATTTAGGTCTAAATAACCTGGAAGAATTGGTAGAAGTCGTTTACCGGCGCGGTTGGGGAGTGACAGAAATTGCAGCTTTAGCGCCGATTGTCGATCGAGCAGCAGCAGAGGGCGATCGCGTCGCTGACGGCATTATTAGTCGTGCTGTGGCAGAATTAACATTTTCCACCGAAACAGCTATTTCAGCGCTGTTTAGCCCCACAGAGGAATTTGAAATTGTGACGATCGGAGGTGTGTGGGGTTCAGAAGCTAATTTCCGGGGTAGGTTTGAAAGTGCGATAAGTGCGATCGCCCCGAATGCTAAGGTAATTTTGCCCCGATCCGAACCAGCTTTCGGTGCAGCGTTGTTAGCATTAAACGCTCTCAAGAATTAAGCTCGTCCGGCGCTTCCTGCTAGGATTTCAGCTTAACTGCTAAAAGGACGATGAATCCCAATCTCTCCTTTATCTTCCTTATCTTCCCGATCGCCCCAGCCTTGCCAATTTTCGAGATTTTGCCAAAATTAAAAATTCTTGATTATCTACCTTATCTTCCCAACTTGCAGAATCTCTACCTGCCATCATTAAAACATCAAATGAATCCGAAACGCGAAACAGATTTAGCAGTAGTACATTCCTAAGTAAAACAAAACAAAACCAAGGAGACAAATTATATGATTACTTCTCACAAATGGCGCTCAGCAACAGCAGCAATCCTCGCAGTAGGCATTACAGTTGCAACCAGCGCGCCTCTGGTGGTAGCTACTCCCGCAGAAGCTCAACAACGAATTTCACAATATGATAGCATCCGAATTCCGTCTGGCAGTGTAATTCCAGTTAGCTACGAAAAAGAAAAAATTGTTGTTACCCGCGATGAAACTGCACCTTTAACTTTAACCGTATCGCGAGACATCCGCACAGATCGAGGAAGAGTATTAATCCCCGCAGGCAGCCAAATTGTCGGGGAATTGCGACCGGTTAGAAGGGGCAATCAAAGGGGTACTCAATTTGTTGCCAGAGAGTTAATTGTCAGCCGCCGCCAACGCTATCGGATTGATGGCTATTCCGGAGTTATTACCAGAACCGAAAGAGTTCAAAAAGGTGCCGGCACAGGTTCAGTAGCGCAAGGTGCAGCATTAGGCGCAGCAGCAGCAGCAGCCCTAGCAGGCATTACCGGGGACAAGGCAATTGCCACTGAAGAAGTATTGGGAGGCGCTGGCATCGGCGCATTAGCGGGAGTATTGTTGGGGCGGCGCAGTGTTGACGTGATCGTGATTCGCCCGGAAGAAGATTTATCAGTCAGATTGCGATCGGACATCGTGCTGCGGTAATATTAGAATCTTCCGATTAAGTATTTGCAGCAAAACATTGTCGATCGCCCGCCTTGTGGTCTCCCGATAATTGGCCAGGCATACATGTTAAGGTTTTGAACAGCCTTATATTCCTCAATACTTCCAGCCCTTCCCAACCTGATTTCTATCACGACTCTAGCAAAGCAGCCATTTTAGGCGCTTTCTAGCCCTTACTGTGACTCGTTTACCTACCTCCAGTGTCCATCTAGCAATATTCTAGAGCTTGGTAATAAGGTACTGTCTACATTGTCTACACTGTCTACATAATAAAAAACCCGCCGGGCTAGGGCGGGCTAGATACTTATCCTAAAGTAGGGAGCTAAAGTAGGGAGCTACTTGCTAGAACACAATTAACATAATCCTCATTCCCATGGGGCGGACTTGAACCGCCAGCCAACCGTCATTTTAAAAGCTCTGCCACTTGAGCTACCATGGGATTGCCATTTCTGTAAACGGCTAAGACTATTATAGACTGTAACTGCTTCAATACCCGTAGAACCAGGTACACCCGCAATGCTTCAGTGGCAAGGAATAGTCTAGGCATCGCATTTTCCAGTATCGCTGTCCATCAGCGCCAACCATGCTTAGCCCCCCCCTGAGTTCCCACATCCGCCGGAACGAGGCTCTACCCTGTTCAATCATCTCGCCCGTGGTATAGAACCCATTTGAGATCTTTTTAGGCGGCTAGTCGCTTGAGCATCAGCCGAATAAAGCATAGTTTGAGCTTGGCGTTGGAACGTTCGAGTGTGC
>NZ_JAEQCI010000095.1:0-38728 GCF_020738565.1 Microcoleus sp. PH2017_12_PCY_D_A
TAGCCGAAAACCTGAGTCGTTGTGAGTGCTTAAGAATGTGTTTGGGTTGCAACGGTTGGAGGGGAGGTCATTGTTTGTCCAGGCTATATATTTTGAACCAGGCGTAAGTCCATCCAGCTTGTATTTGTCTACTTGAGTCCCGGAGGATAGGTTGCCCAAAAATCTTCTCCAGCCCAAACCATCTCCAAATTTGTTTTCCCATCCCCATCTAACTCCACTGTAAATTTCCACTCTCGGTTTCACGATATTTGTATTTAACTCCGTAGTTCTCCCTGGAACCTCGTTAACTAAATACGTTTCAGCGTAAAAGTAGTGGTTTGTGCGTATGTGAGATCCTCGGACGTGTGACAAATCTCGGAAGGTAGTTGAATTCGAGCCAGGAAATGATTCATCATAGTAAGGAGTTATTGCCCCCGAACGAATATCTAGCTTATCTAAAGGAATCCCTTCATTTATAATGTTACCATCGTTATCGACATCATAATTAGTAAGTACCCGCTGAATCCAGTGAACTGTACTGCCGACAGGATCGTTACCTTTGGGAAAATAATTTAACTTGAAAAAAGCCCCAACCGCGTTAAATATTCTAGCTCCATCCGCTTCACACGCAAAGTCTGGATTACAAGGGTAATAGTTTTCGACATTGAAACTACCTTCGATATCACCTTTCGGTATAAATTCCCACTATCGACCAAATTGATTATTTAGGAGATACAGCAAACCATCTGTTCCTCCTGGTCTGATTGTGTGAACGACTCCCGGCTGAGGTAAGTAACGCCGTCCATCTAGTTCAGGCCAAGCATCTAAACTTACTAAGCCCTGACGATTTTCATACCATACTGAGTGACGGAAAGTCCCATCGCTGTCTCCCGGTTGTCGAGGTGTAAGGGTGAACGCAAAGCTCGACTGGCTTGAGATAGTGACTAGAACAGTGGTCGTCCCGAGCGCTAAAAAGTATTTTTTTGATAGCATGTTGAGGTTATTTTAAAACTAAATTTACAAAAAAAATAACAGCGACAGCAGAAATTTTAGGTATCAGAAAAATTGTCTTCCAGTTCACTTTAAGGCGGAATCAGCCTAAACTCCACAAAAGGTGTATTCACCATTCCCATCCAGAGGTCTTCACATAAAAACTCTAATTTTTCTGTGAGGGATCTGTATGTTAAGTGAATCTGGTATGTACCGAAGGCGAGATCGTTAAACCTCCAACAGGATCTACCTCCACCTGAAACTATCAGGCTTAACAGATTATTTGCTTGCCTTGTAAGGCTAGCTTTAAGAAATAAAGTAATGCTTTCTCCTGGTTTCACAAGTTGTAAGTCGGATTCTTGAGGAATAACCCATCCCAGACTACCGCCACAGTCGAGGCGAGGTATCATACCATTTTCTCCTATTAGTTGGGGAATCAATGTATCAAATAAAATAAAACGAAAAGGAGTTGAGGTATTGTTGGTAATCTTCATCCCAATCTGTACGGAAATTTTTGCAGATGATGCGGTTAGTGGAACTCTTAAGCTTTGCTCAGGAACTAGCGTTTCAAAGCAGATACCATCGACTTCTACTCGATTGTTGTGATGCGGCACAGGTTCAATAAGTCGTAAATTCATCGCAGGACTTGCAAACAAACTTCTCTCACTTTCTTCTACTCTAATTATTTCCCCGGTCGGTGAATCTTGTAATAAGAAATTATGGCCCGGACTTAAGTAGATGAATCGAAGCTGGTAAGTTCCTAGTCGTAAAGGTTGAAACAAATAAATTTTCTCAGGGTCAATAATAGTTGTGGTAGCATAAAAAAGACTCGTTTGGAGTTGCAGGCAGTTATTATGCCAAAAGAGCTTTGCCATAAAAGACCGCACTATAGCTCTGGTAGTTGTGTTTTTTGGCGTAATTGCTATACCCTTGTAATAGTTAGTTGCTATTGGTCTATCCCTCGTTTTTTGAGGGCGTATTTCTTGACCGTCAACAGTAAAAAGTTCGGCGTTAAATATTTATTTATGAAAGGAGATAATGTTGATGTATTATTAGTAATCGCTAAATGAATCTGTATAAATGTAGTTGCATTCGTACTGTTCTTCGGTACGGAAATCACTATAAATGCGGGTTCCCAGATTTCTATATCAATACCCTTTTGTTCCACTGTATTGTTGTCACTTGAATTAAAATCTGTCATATTTATTACCCTTTATATGCCCCAAGTTTTCATTAACAGTAACTATTTTCTGTACTTTACTTAATGCCAGGACTCTAAAAATGATGAAATTCAATAAAAACTAGAAAAAATGCTTGCTCACATCAATTAGCATTGCTTGTTGAAAGTCACTTCTCAGCTATTTGAATATATATTAGGAGGAATGCCTTCATATTGGAACGGTAAAAATACGGAATTTTTTCAACCAATTTTCTTTCCGAAGAGCAGTAAAAACACTAAATTGCACTCTCATGTTAATTTAACAACCGCAGATATATTGATAATGCGTTATGATTGATTAATTTAATAAATAGCACTTATTAAACTTGTTTATGCTTCCACCAAATATGTCGCATCATACCCAACTGCTGCAACATTACTTGTGTCCGCAGCAAAAAAAGATGGATAAACAGGCAATAAAAATATAGAGGTGCGATCGCCCGCGCCTCTATATTTTACTAAAAATTTAAATTCCACACCAAAGTTTTGTCAAAACTTTGTCTACATTCGGAACTGTTCGACTTCGGGCGTGTAGCCGATCGGCAAAATGTAATCGAGATTCTCGTGGGGACGAGCAATTATGTGATACGATAGCAACTTTCCGCCATCGACCTTTTTAACTGATTCAATTCCAGCAGCAACGGCTGCTTGCACTTCAGAGATATCTCCTCGAACTATAATTGTCCAGTAAGCGCGGGTTATTTTTTCATAGCGAACTAAAGTAACTCGGGCTGCTTTCACCATTGAGTCTGCAACTTCTACGGCAGCGGGAAATCCTAAGACTTCAACCATTCCAACTGCAACACCCATTACAACATTCTCCTAAATTTCACGGGATATCTGAAACTCATTGTAGGTGAAAGTGTTGACAGAAATTGGTGGTAATGATTTTGGTCGGCGTCGCCCGGACGATCGCCCAAATTTAAAAGAGCCCCACAAGCTGCTGCATTTAAATCCCACAGCAGTCTTAGCGCCGGAAAGCCCGCCACACAAGAGTTTGAATCAAAAAAAAACTGCAAAAATTAGCTGCTTGAGTGCTTAGTTTGTCACCGCCAGCAAGTCGGCTGACAAGTTCGCCTCACGATTTTTGGGACTTTCAACTTAAAAAATCCACCCCGATCGGACACAAAACTTTACAAGCCGCGATTCAGGGGCGATCGATCCTAACTGATGCCTGATAATAGACTTCTTGCCAAAATAGCTGGGACGGGCTCTTAGGGCCATCCCACAAGGAAAAAATATTTTTGTGGGATGGGCCGAAGAGCCCGTCCTTGAATTTTTTAATTAAAAGGAGTTTAGCAATTCAAGTCTACTATTGACTAAAGACCCAGGACTGATGACTAAGCACTCAAAACTCGTCAAGCAACCACTCCGAGGCTCTTTCGCCCAAATCTAGGGGAACGCTGACAGCTTTGCCCAAGCGCGGGCGATCGCGAGTAGTTACAATATATTCTCTCACCTGTGCGGTGCTGCCCCAGCCGTTGAGGTAATTGGCCACCGCGTCCAAATGCTCGAAATAATCAGCCTCCGTCATCGGAAAAGACGCCTGTTCCAAATATTTCCACATCACCTGCACAAAAATCTTGCCTCGCGTCCGCCGCAATCTGATATCGTAAGACTTTCCCCATTTTTCTAGGAGTAGCTGGTGTAAATCCTTGCCCGTCATGGTTGCTCCTGAGTGAATATCTTAAACATTAAAAGACAAAGTTCAAAAAATGTAATAATACTCTAATAAAGGCTGGAAGGCGCATTCTTAAAAGGAATTTTCGCTGCCTCAAATTTGTGCGAGCAGATTAGCACTCCTACTCAGAGTTGTCTGCACGTACAAGTTGGCTCACAAACAAACGTAACTTAAAACCGTAAAGGCAGGTCATGGCTCAAACTTCTGCTGGAAATCCCGATGTCCCCGATATGGGGCGCCGCCAATTTATGAATTTGCTGACGTTCGGTACAGTCACAGGTGTGGCACTGGGCGCACTCTATCCCGTTGTCCAATATTTTGTTCCTCCGTCGAGTGGGGCTGTTGGTGGCGGTGTCACGGCTAAAGATGCCTTGGGTAACGACATCATTGTTAGCGAATATCTGACTTCGCACCCTGCGGGCGATCGCACTTTGGCCCAAGGCCTCAAAGGCGACCCCACCTATCTTGTGGTGGAAAAAGACTCAACTATCGCTGAATACGGCATCAATGCAGTCTGCACTCACTTGGGTTGCGTCGTGCCTTGGAATGCTAGCGAAAACAAGTTTATGTGTCCTTGCCACGGTTCTCAATACAATAATGAGGGCAAAGTGGTACGCGGCCCGGCACCTTTGTCTCTGGCCCTGGCCCACGCCACTGTCGCAGATGACAAGATCGCTTTTACCCCTTGGAAAGAAACAGATTTCCGCACCGGCGAAGAACCTTGGTGGTCTTAGTTGTGAGTCATTAGTCATTAGTCATTAGTTAGCAGTCATGAATTATTAGTGATTAGTCAGTATTTAACAACTAATAACTATGGAATTAAGACTGCGGATTAATCACATCAGCTAACGACCAATGACCAATGACCAATGACCAATGACCAATGACCAATGACCAATGACTAAATTGTCTGAACCTTTGAGATTGAATACTCTGATGCCACAAATTAATTTATCTGCGATATTTCGCCGCAGTGCCAGGACGATCGCCAAAACTGCCTTAATTGCGATCGCCGCCGCCGGATTTTTTCTCAGCAGCGACATCGCACTTCCCCAAGCAGCATTCGCTTACCCTTTCTGGGCCCAGCAAACAGCACCCGCTACCCCCCGCGAAGCCACAGGCCGCATTGTTTGCGCTAACTGTCACCTCGGCGCCAAACCGACTGAAGTTGAAGTACCGCAATCCGTTTTACCTGACACAGTTTTTGAAGCTGTGGTCAAAGTTCCCTACGATCAAAGCGTGCAGCAAGTTACCGGCGACGGTAGCAAAGGCGGCTTGAATGTAGGCGCAGTTGTGATGTTGCCCGAAGGTTTCAAGATTGCTCCCGCTGACAGAATTCCCGAAGAAATGAAGGAAAAAGTCGGAGATCTTTACTTCCAACCTTACAGCGAAACCCAAGAAAACGTTGTTTTAGTGGGGCCGCTGCCCGGTGAACAGTACAAAGAATTGGTATTCCCAGTTTTGTCGCCAAATCCCGAAACTGACAAGTCAGTTCACTACGGCAAATATCTAATTTATGTCGGCGGAAATCGCGGTCGCGGTCAGGTTTATCCTACTGGCGCCAAGAGCAACAATACTGTTTATAATGCTTCCGTAGCTGGCACCATTTCTAAAATTGCTCAACCCGAAGATGGTGGCTATGAAGTGACAATTCAACCAGCAGAAGGTGCAGCGGTTGTTGATACAATTCCCCCAGGCCCCGAACTGATTGTTACTGAAGGACAAACAGTTGCAGCCGCCGAACTTTTGACGAACAATCCTAATGTGGGCGGTTTCGGTCAAAAAGATGTGGAAATTGTGCTGCAAAGTGCAGGTCGAGTTAAAGGATTGATGGCTTTTGTGGCTATAACCATGCTAGCTCAAATCATGCTGGTTCTCAAGAAGAAACAGGTGGAAAAAGTTCAAGCTGCTGAAATGAATTTCTAAGTTGGGCTTTAATTGGTTGGGTAAAGTGTTCGTCATTAGTGTCAACAAATACGTCTTATGTAGTGCCAGACTGCTGCCTGACGATTAGACCTAGATCCCCCCTAACCCCCCTTAAGGGGGGAACAAGACTATTCTTAAAGTCCCCCTTTTTAAGGGGGATGAGAGGGGGATCGAGACTTCGATACAAACCTGAGATACAAAAGGTTTTAGGCAATTGTTGAAACGAATGGTGCTTTGTGCTTGCCCAACTATGAGGTAAGTAGGGCGGGGAATACCCGCCTTATTCTTTGATAAATAATCAGTAAAATAATGTCAATTGATGAGAAGAAAGTTAAAGTAGGCGCGCTGGAATGGTTTTATCGGGAAGCAAATCCGGTAAACGAAAGTGATAAATCACCAGTGTTGCTGCTGCACGGTATACCGTCCCAAAGCTTTACCTGGACTGCGATTATGCCAGATTTGGCGACGAGTGGATTTCGATCGATCGCACCGGATTGGGTGGGATACGGGCGATCGGCAAAACCAGACAAACGCGACTTTGCCTACACTCCCGATGCCTTTGTCGGCGCCCTGGCTGACTTTATTCAAGCTCTAGAATTAGACCGATTTTCCCTGGTTGTCCAAGGATTTTTAGCATCTGTCGGCATTCAATACGCTTTGAGAAACCCCGATAAAATCGATCGTTTAGTAGTCATAAATACACCAATTTCAGCAGATATCAAATTGCCTTGGAAAATGCAGCAGTTGGGACTGCCATTTATTGGCGATATGCTGACGCAAGACCCACTTTTGGTGGACAGAACCCTCGAAGGCGGAAGTCGCATCAGGGTATTAGACAAGGATTTAGATGTTTACCGCAGCCCGTTTTTGAAGAGTTCGGATGCAGGGCGATCGCTAATGAACACAATCCGCAACATTCAACTGCCAAAGTCAATGGCAGAAATTGAATCCGGCTTGCAAGGATGGACAAGCCCAACCTTATTTGTGTGGGGTTTAACCGACCCTTGGCTGAGTGTTGAACCAGCTAAAAAATTAGTCAGTTCCCTGAAAAATGCTGAGTTAGTCACCCTAGAAGAAGTCGCCCATTATCCTCAAGAACATTGGTCAGAAAAAGTTGGCGGTGCTCTGATAACTTTTCTGCGCCAAAAGGAGGTAAAATAATATTTTGTACCTAACTCTCGGTGCAAAGTAAGGGCGGTAGCCCGGTGCCCGCCCGCAACGAGAAATCTAAAATCTAAAATCTAAAATCGCTATGACTCGTCCCCGTTCATTTTTAGCCTTGATGATGGCCTGTTTGATGGCATTTCTGGTTAGTTGCAGCAGTGTCGAAGCAAAAGTTCCCACTACTTACACAACAGCCCAGATCCAACAAATTCAGCGCTATGTTCCTACTCTGACAGAGTTCCGATCGCGCATGGACAACCTAGGAACCCTAATTCAGAAAAAAAATTGGATTGATGCCAAAACTTACATTCACGGGCCTCTCGGCGAATTGCGCGCCACGATGAAAACCGTGTCTGGTACTTTGTTGCCGAAATCTCAACAGCAAGCTGTTGATTTGACCAAGAGTTTGTTTGCTGATTTGGTGGAGATTGACAACGCTGCTAAAGTGGCTGACTATGCCAAAATCACCGCTAGTTATAGCAAAGCTGTGAAGGATTTCGATACCTTTTTGCAGCTAATTCCTAAAGCCTAATCGCTTTAGTTTGTCGCGCCGATGCAGACGGCGGTTGAAACCCGGTTTACACATACGAAGACGGCGGTTGAAACCCGGTTTACACACAGGAAGATGGCGGTTGAAACCCGGTTTACACACAGGAACACGGCGGTTGAAACCGCGTCTACACACACGAAGTCCAGATGGTGCGTGGACTGAAGATAAGACGGCGGTTGAAACCCCGTCTACACACACGAAGTCCAGATGGTGCGTGGACTGAAGATAAGACGGCGGTTGAAACCCCGTCTACACACACGAAGTCCACCTCCGCGGACTGAAGAAAATAACGTAAAACGTAATTTTTACTGGCCGTTCTTAAACCCGCGGAGGCGGGTTTCGTTTGTGTCGCCGCGGTTTCTAACCGCCCGGTCTTCTTCAACTCTTATAGGTTTCGTTTGTGTCGCCGCGGTTTCTAACCGCCCAGTCTTCTTATATAAAATCTAAAATCTAAAATCGCATGGTTCGCGTTGCAATTATTGGTTGCGGTATTGTCGGGGCTTCGATCGCCTTTGAACTAAGTAAATTTCCAGAATTAAAAGTAACTGTATTCGACAAACAACAACCTGCACAAGGTTCTACAGGTGCAGCCCTCGGCGTTTTGATGGGAGTCATCAGCCACAAAACTAAGGGCAGAAATTGGCATTTAAGGGAAACCAGCCTTCAGCGCTACGAAACTTTGATTCCTGAATTGGAAGCAGCTACGGGGCGGAAAATTCCTTTTAACAGACAGGGAATTTTGATGTTGTGTTCGGAAGGAGAAGATTTAACTAAGTGGGAAAAGCTAGCAGCAACTCGCAAGTCTCAAGGTTGGAAATTGGAACTTTGGGATGTGGAACGAGTGCGCGAGTTTTGCCCTCATCTTGATTTAAAGAATAACATAATTGCTGCGATTTATTCGCCTCAAGACCGGCAAGTGGATCCGATCGCGCTAACTTTGGCTTTGGTTGATGCTGCTGAACGAAATGGGGTGATTTTTGAGTTTGGGGTGGAAGTTGGAGGCATGATGGGCGGGCAAGATGCCCACCCGACAACAAACTCCCTATCTTGTGGAACAGGCATCTTGCCTGTTACTGAAAATAGTACCAACCCCACAATAAACTTAATATCTTGTGGAACAGGCATCTTGCCTGTTACTGAAAAATTCGATCGACTAATTGTATCCGCTGGCTTAGGTTCTGCTGCTGTCGCTGCATCGTTAAATCAATTGGTGGACATTCGCCCGGTGTTGGGACAGGCGCTGCATTTGCGGTTGAAAAATCCGTTGGGAAACCCAGATTTTGCGCCAGTAATTACTTGCGATGACGTTCACATTGTACCTTTGGCCGATCGCGAATATTGGGTAGGGGCGACAGTGGAGTTTCCCGAAAACGGCGGGGAAATTCAGGCGAATGCTGATATGTTGGATGAAGTGATGGCAAGGGCGATCGCACTTTGTCCCGCCTTAGCCGAAGCTGAAATCCTCAGAAAATGGTCGGGATTGCGCCCGCGCCCCGAAGGACGGCCCGCCCCAATTATCGAGACGCTTCCCGGTAACAGCAAGGTTTTCATCGCTAGCGGCCACTACCGCAACGGTGTGCTATTGGCCCCTGCAACCGCGCGATCGATCCGAGAGATGATTTTGCCATAATTAACAAATGTTAATACAATAAATAAAGCCATTCATATCTTACATCTAAAAATGTCCGAAAAACCCTTAGGAAAACCCCGCTCCTTGTGGCGAGTAATTTTGCTCTCAGCAGTCAGCTTGCTGCTATATTACGGCTGGTACAAATGGATTATCCAAGAAGAATTGCGGAGTTATAACGGCAAAGGTTGGTCGGGGACACTTTGCTTATTGCCCTTTGTTTTAGGAGTAGCCATTCCCCAAGCTCTGCGGATATTCGACCCCGACGTTCCCGGATGGTTTGGTTGGTTTTCATTCCTGGGAATTGCTTGGATTTACATCGTGCAGTTCAAACTTTACAACACAGTTAACGAACTTTACCGCCAAGAAGGAATCAAAGAACCGCTAACAGTTTGGTGGATTTTTGTACCAGGTTTAAATTTAATTGTCGGGTTGCGGCAAATTCATTTTCTCAGCCAGTTTTGGGCGAGAAAACAGGGAATTGAAGTTAAGGATAACTTAGCTGAAAGCCTTCCTTTTCTGTCAGCTAACGCTTAGGGTGAAAATTTTTACACCGATATCATAGGTTTGTAGTAAGGACTTCAGTCCTTTCCATTAACACCAGAATAATGATTTCCCGAGTGTAGTGCGATAGACAAATTAGGTACGTAGTTGCGCTTTAGCGCTCTTTATAATAGAATACGGCTTACTTAAGATAGTCCGAAGAGAGGAACGAAGCAATCTCCGTATCTATTTCTCATCGGATTTTACCCCCAGGGCGCCCTTAAGTAAACGGTATTGCTTTATAATATTAGGAAAGAGCGCTAAAGCGCAACTACGTACCTTTGCCCAAATGCGAGCCGACCTTTCTCTATGTTTGAGTTAATTAGGACTAAAGTCCTCACTACCAACCTGTCAATTACCAGAATCGATTCGGTAAAGCCACCAGAATTTGTTTAAGTTCCGGTTCATTAACCCGCTTAATTGCTTTCGGAATACTTACCCACTGTCGCTTTCTACAGCTAGCTTCGGGCCAATTGTCCAGAACAGTTTGTACTTGCAGTAAAAATACTTCTACCTGACAAATATAGCCAGACTTTTGGTACTCATAAGTTCCCAGCAAATCCGGGAACACCTTACCCAACAAACCGGCTTCTTCCCAAGCTTCCTTAGCAGCAGAATCTTGAGGAGTCATGTCAGGTTCAATTAACCCTTTAGGAATCACCCAACGCTTACCCGTTGAAGAAGTAATCACCATTACTTCAATCTGTCCGTTTTGAATGCGGTAGGGAATGACAGCCGATTGTTCTACCAATACAATAGTTCTTGTACTCATGATTTATGCAATTTTTAGGGTGCAAAGGCTGCTTCAACTTGATTTAAAGTTGAAAATTCAAAATAAAAACGTCGATACACCCTGACGATCTATTAGAACTTACCCACCGATACAGCAAAATCAGTTTTTTTTATGAAAAATAATTACTGAAAGCTATTTTTTCATAAAAAAAGCCCGGTTTATTGATTGAGTGGGATTGCTTAAGTTCTATTTGCGATCTCTCAGTCGAGACAATAACTAAGTGAGAAATAGAAATATGTAGGATTTTACCTTTGCTTAAAATACCAAATTTCAAGGCAATACACCTAAAAAATAAGATTATTTTAATAACAGGGCGATCGCCAACCGCAACTTTAACTGCACCCAACACAACTAACGGCGTTTCGAGACTTTTGCCAAATTCATCCACAAAATAGATGGGTGCTGTTGAGCTGGCCGACTGTCTTCCAGGATACCTAATGCTAGAATTGTTATAACTCTTTGATATATCGCAAAGTCGAGTCGGTGTGTCGCTGCGAACAATCCCTAGCTACCTATCGACAATTTCACAACTCCGCACCTTCCGACAATGGTTTTATCAATAAATACAACATTAATTGTATCGGAATTTTTTGTTAAAATTAGATCGCTACTGGGGCGGTGCGTGACTGTACATATTTTTCTGGTTTTGATTGAAAGATTTATCGCCGTCACACACCCTACAATTAACTATATTATCTCTGCTTTATAAAATATTTACTTGGCTTCATTAAAAATTAGAATTTTGTGTTATGGACACAGCATTTTTTATTTGCAACTTTACAATATAACCCTATTTATTTTTCTATGATTTGACAAATAACCTGTATGTGTAGGGTGCGCATTGCGCACCTTACCCCTACTAGACAACTGCCACATTTGCGATCGCCAGATCGATGCTAGTGATTCCGTTCGGTGCGCCGCAGCGCACCTTACCCTACAAAAAAGCCTAATCTTTCTTCGCCTTAGCCTCCAAATTTTCCATCCGACTCCTCAAATCTTGATTCTCCTTCTTCACCTCGTCCAATTCCACCCGCAACTGCTTCACCGCTGCATCGGAACCAGCATTTTTCTGCACTCTTTGCACAGCTTCATCAGCCATGCGGCGGACGCGGCCGTCAGGAGTTTGGTCGGCCAAAGAACGCAAAATGCGAATAGCTTTGCGAGTTTCCATCTGTCCTAAACCCACAACTACAGATACTTGAGTCAAGAAAAACGTCTCTTTAGAAAGTTCAGCCAATCGGTGCAAAATCCGTTCTAAATTGAGCTTAGTTTGACCTGTAGAAATTGTCCCCAAAGAGCGAATTGCAGCCAAGCGCAAAGCTTGCGGAGTACCGGCGGCTGTGTATTTCAAAATCAGGTTCAGCGCATCTTCAGAAGTTTTCATTTGCGCCAAACCGGAAATAGCACCCGATCGCACAACCTCATTCCAACCCTCACGCTCTTTCAAAACCAATTTTAACTCTTTCAGTACCTGTTCGTCCGTGGGTTTTTCGTCGGGATTCGCCCCTGCGATCGCACCCATAGCACTCGCTGCGGCCGCTTCTACATAATAGCTGTCATCGCCTCTTTCAACGATCGACCTCAGCGCCTTATAAGTCTCGTGAGTCTTAATTTTACCCAGCGCATTCACCACAGCGCGGCGCACCCGAGCATCTTTATCCTTCAAACCAATTACTAAACCATCAAAAGCTTGGTCTAGTTTAATATCAACTAACTGACCCGCAACTTCGGCCCGCACCGCCCAAAACGGCTCTTTTTTGAGAACTTCTGACAGCGCTTTCACAGATTCCAATCCTCCCTTTTTCGCCAAAGCGTGGGCGGCGTAAATCCGGGAAACCGGGTCTGGATCGAACTGCAACTGAGCTTTAAGTTCGGCAACTCCATACTCTAAAACAACTGTTTTTAGGTATTGATTGCCAACATCAAAACTGATAAATGCGGGCTTCTTTTCTAGGGGGAAATAGAAACTTTGCTCGCGTTCGTAAACTCGAACAGTGAAAGTTTTTAGGTTAGCAGAACTTCGCTCGTCTGCATCTTTTTCCGGTTTGTAGCCGAAGCCGATCGGAATTTTCAGGTCAAAAACATCTTTACTGTTACCGTTACCATTTTTGCCATCTTTAACTTGAGTTTGAGTAACAGTAACTTTGGCTAATTTGCTGTCGCCGTCCCAGGAATAAGCAACTTTGTAATCTGGATGACCGCCGCGATAAACGTACTGGTCAAACAAAAACATCAGATTGCGGCCGGTCGCTTTTTCGATCGCCCTGAGCAAATCGATCGTTTCCACAGTTTGGTGAGCGTTATCGCGCACAAAAGTGTGAATTGCTTTGTAAAATAGTTCGTCGCCCAACTCGGCGCGAATCATGTGATAGACGCAAGCGCCTTTTTCGTACAAATGGCGATCGTACAATTCGATCGCTTCGCGGTAAACGTGAGTCACCATCGGGCGGCGGTAGCGAGAACTGTCTTCAGCTAAATAATTGCGGGCTTCACCTAACATATAATAAGCCGCATCTTCTTTGCCGTATTCTTGGTCAGTCCACAACACCTCACAATAGGAAGCCATGCCTTCTTTGATCCAAGCATGAGACCAATGTTTAATTACTACTAAATCGCCGAACCATTGGTGAGCCAATTCGTGGGCGACCAAGCTTTCCGTACCGCGATTGTCGAGGCTGGCGCGTTCGTCTAACAAGCACCTATCTGTTAGCAAAGTTGTCGAAGTATTTTCCATGCCGCCGAAGATGAAATCATCGACGCAGACTTGAGCGTATTTAGGAAAAGGGTAAGGATAGCCAAATGCTTTAGAGAAAAATTCAATCATTTTCGGCGTTTTGCCCATGCTGCGCTTACCGTCTGCTTCGCGACCTTTTTCGACGTAATAATTAACTGGTTTGCCGTTCCATTCGTCTTTAATTTCGGCAAAATCTCCGACAGCTAAGGTCATTAAATAAGTCGGATGTACCTGAGTTTGCGACCAGTGATAAATCTTATCGTCGCCGTCGTTTCTGCTGCTCACTAATTCGCCGTTGGATATTGCAAAATATTGCCGGGGAACTTGCACTCGAATTTCGGAAGTTGCGAGTTGTCCGGGATAGTCGAAACAGGGAAACCAGAAGCGGGAATCTTCGTCTTCGCCCTGAGTCCAAACTTGTGTTGGTTTGTCGGGATAGTGTTTGTCTGGCCCGACGAAATAGAGGCCGCGCTGGGGTTTTTCGACCGAGTACGCGATCGCAATTGTAATCGGTTCGTAAGCTGTTGTTGGTTCGTGCAGTTGAATTTGCAGCACTTCGCCGTCGCTGTCGAAATTTTGCTCGGTTTCCCCGACTTTGACAGATTTAATGTTCAGGTTGACAGCATCTAAGGTTAATTTGTCAATACCGCTGCGGACTGGATTTATGCGGATGCTGCAAGTGCCGCGAAAACTTTGTTTGGGAATATCGAGCACTAAATCGAGGAAAATATGCTCTACTTGTCCGGGTCGATCGGGGTTGTAGTGGGGCTTTGCACCGGGCATCTCGAAGGATTTGTGGCTGTTTTCAGAATCAAAGTAAGTGTGTGACATTGTGATGGAGGAGTGGTGTATCGATCGGCGATCGCAGGCAACAGCGAGGAAAGCTGAACTGCCGGCTTATTACAGAGTAGCGCGTCCTAGTTGCTGTTGTCGCTAATCTTGTTAAAAATTCAGGCGATCGTTGCCAGGATGGAAAAAAAGATTTTTCAGTTACAATATCAGCAAGGCTAATGTCTGCAATCATCAAAAATTTGGGTAGAAACCCCGTCCTTTGAGGACGCCTTTACATCGATATTTTTGGTATAATTAAAGTGGTTACGACCCACTGTCCGTCGATGGAGACATAAACCCTAACACCAAAGTTTGCGATTGTTCGCAACGGGGCAGAAAAATCGGTAGACCGGGAAAAGAGGACGGGGCAATGGTAAACATCCCTAGAATCACGCACAGTAGACAGAATTCCTTTTAGGTTTTCGACACATAAAACCGCTGGGCTAGCGGGGTTAGTCTGTGGAGCGAATGTAAGGCCATAAAACTCCTTGTGGGTAGAGGCAGTTGCTATGAAACAGAAACTCAAATCGTGAGGTTTGGGAATCACCGTGGCTTCAGCTCGGTGAGGATGTCAACAGCCTGCCATTGAAATTGAGAGGGTAAATCTGCATGACAGCTACACTATCAGTTCCCAGTGCGATCGAATCTTGGCTTGGCGACGAAGCCGAAGACTTGCTCACCCATCAAGCGAAAATTTCTAAAGATTTGTTGCACCTGCCGGGCCCGGATTGGGTCGATCGCATTTTCGCTCAAACCGATCGCTCTCCTCAAGTTTTGCGATCGCTCCAGCAACTTTATTCTAGCGGACGCTTGGCAAATACCGGCTATTTATCAATCCTGCCAGTAGACCAAGGAATCGAACACTCAGCGGCCGCTTCTTTTGCACCAAATCCCATCTATTTTGACAGCGAAAACATCATCAGACTAGCAATCTCCGCAGGATGCAATGCTGTCGCGACAACTCTCGGAGTGTTAGGAAGCGTATCTCGTAAATACGCACACAAAATCCCTTTCATTCTCAAACTAAATCACAACGAACTGCTGACTTATCCCAATCAAGCCGACCAAATAATGTTTGCTTCCGTCGAACAAGCTTGGAATTTGGGAGCCGTTGCAGTCGGAGCCACAATTTACTTTGGTTCCCCAGAATCGACCAGGCAAATCCAAGAAGTCAGTCAAGCTTTTGCTCACGCCCACGAGTACGGAATGGCAACAATTTTGTGGTGTTACCTCCGCAACGATATCTTCAAACAAGACAAAGATTATCACTTAGCAGGAGATTTGACCGGGCAAGCAAATCACTTGGGAGTCACAATTCAAGCTGACATCATCAAGCAGAAGTTGCCCGAATTTAACAACGGCTACGCAGCAGTTGCTAAAGCCAGCGGCAAGAGTTACGGCAAAACCGACAGCCGGGTGTATTCAGATTTGACGACGGATCACCCGATCGATCTAACGCGCTATCAAGCGCTCAACTGTTATGCAGGAAGGATGGGTTTAATCAACTCCGGCGGTGCTTCGGGAAAAACCGATTTTGCCGAAGCAATTCGCACGGCGGTAATCAACAAACGCGCTGGGGGCTGCGGCTTAATTTCCGGCCGCAAAACTTTTCAGCGTCCCTTTGAAGAAGGCGTAAAATTGTTCAACGCCATTCAAGACGTTTATTTATCGCCCGAAATCACGATCGCCTAAAACTTCACAGCACACTAAAATTAGGGTGCGTGCCGCGCACCCAATGCTATAAGGTTCGTAGTGCGGACTTTAGTCAGTAGAATAAAAGCAAGGTTCGTAGTGCGGACTTTAGTCCGCAAGGTGCATCTCAATGCAAGCGAATATATCCGTAGGGGCGAAGCATGACCGCAGTCAATATGAGATGATAACTAATAACTTATATGCGGTCATGCTTCGCCCTCTTCAAAAACCAGATGCACCCAGTCCGCAGAATAAGAGCGGACTCGCATTCCGCACTACGAACCGTTTTTGTTATGCTAATCTACCGGACATGATATCAGTTCTAATCTCAAGCAAAAAAGTTGAGGAAACGGTCTGATTTCCATACTGTGCAACTATCAACTGTCAACTATCAACTGTGCAACTGTCAACTGTCAACTATCAACTATCAACTGTCAACTATCAACTGTCAACTGTCAACTGTCAACTGTCAACTATCAACTATCAATGAGCGGTATAACCCCCATCAATTACCAATTCAGAACCAGTAACAAACTTCGATTCATCCGATGCCAGATAAAGAATACCGTAAGCAACATCATCAGGTTCACCCACGTGTCCCACCGGATGTAAGCTATCAAGAATTTTCCGTCCTTCAGTCACATCACCTTGTTCGGCCAACAACTTCTCTACCAGCGGTGTCCAGATAAATGCCGGATGAACTGAATTAACCCGAATCTTATTTTTGGCATACAATAGCGCATCTGTTTTGCTCATCAACCGCACTGCTCCCTTTGAGGCATGATAAGGAGGCATATCCGGGCCGCCAACCAATCCGTAAACAGAAGACAAATTAATAATGCTGCCACCTCCCGTTTCTAGCATCGAAATCACAACGTGTTTAGTACAGAGAAAAACACCATTTACATTTATTGCCATCAACGAATTCCATTCATCTTCGGCGATTTCGTGGGTGGGTTTATTGATACCAACAATCCCTGCATTGTTCACTAAAATGTCAATTTTTCCCCACTTTTCTCGAACTTCAGACACCACCTGTTTAACGCTCGCTTCTTGTGTAACATTTAGATGCCAGTATTCTGCTTTTCCGCCTTTTTCGGTAATCTCTTCTACCAAACCTCTGCCTTCCTTCTCAGCTATATCCGTTACCGCTACACAGGCTCCTTCTTTCGCCAGCAACAGACAAGTCGCCCGACCAATTCCCGAAGCGCCACCTGTGACAACCGCAACTTTCCCTTCTACTCTATTCATAAAAACCTCTTCAAGAAATGAGTTAAAACAGTGACATCGGATACACCAACTTGGCTACAAGTATGATATAGCGAAACTAACCAATTCGCCGATCCATCCCGACACCAACCAGGCTACAGGTATCATGTGGGGATTCTGGCGAATATGCTACGCCAATAGTATAGTATATCGGGAACCTAATTTTACTAGGTGTGGGTTGAACAAAGCCACAATCACTTGCTTTAGCTCAATCAAATGTTGTCGAAGTATGGCATTCGAGCGATCGTCCACGATCGGAAGCGAGAACCAGCGAAACAGCAGAAAACTATGATTTTACATGGCAATTTTAATTTCAATTAAGAGACTGATTGCACGCTTCTTTGAAAGCTGGTAAACCGCTGATATCCCAATACGGTTAACTTAACGCTTTTTGACGAATTTCCGAGCGCGATTTGATAGGCAATACAGGCATTTTTTGCAAGTCAGATTGTTCTTAAGTTAACCGTATTGGCAGATATCAGGCAGAGCGACGCAGATATTTTTGGGTGCATCTGGGTTTTGAAGAGGGCGAAGCATGACCGCATATAAATTATTAGTTATAATCTCATATTTACTGCGGTCATGCTTCGCCCCTACACATATATTTGCTTGCACAAAGATAGACCCATAATCTTAAGAATATCCAGGAAAGCATCGGAATAAAATTGTTACAAAAATAACTTTTAAAAGTTTTGGTTGGCATCAAAATTCCCAAAAAATGAGCAGTCGATCGACCCGCCATACACAGCCTAGAAACTACCGGAACATGACTCCTAAAGTGATTGCTGCGGTTGCGAGCATCAATCCACCTGCTAGACCATAAGTTGTACCTAAACTTACCCATTGGCTCAATGGTTGACTCACAAACGGTGAAATAAATTGACCTAGGAAAAAGCTAGTGGTAAGTCCGCCCAAAATTCGCCCTCGCAGAGATGCGGGAGTTGATGAGGTCAAACATACGTTCATATTTGGCATCAGTAACCCGACACCTAAACCAGCGATCGCCAAACCAATCAAAACTATCTCATAGGTGCGAGCCCAACTAATCACCAGATAACCAATCCCCATCAACCCAAAGGCGATCGCATAAATGTTCGTGAAGGTGAAACGAGCTTTCAGGCGTTGATAACTCAGGGCGCTGATCGAAGTAGCGAGGGTAGCAAGGGCGATCGCCAATCCACTTTGAGAAGCATTAGCACCCATTAACTGCTGAAGATAAAACGGAATCTGCACTGGAATCATTTGACATACTCCCCGGCGTAAACGCACGGGGATTCTAAGGTCAAACAGCAATGGCAGGCAAAACCTGTCTAACATCACCTAACTTAGCGGTCGATGCCCCAACCGCACAAATATTTCTAGCAGCATTTTCATCTCGTCCATTCACAGACTGACAAGATGGACAACGCCATTCTCTGACTGATAAATCCAGATTTTCTAGAACATGACCACAGGAAGAACAGGTTTTGCTAGATGGATACCATCGATCTATAAAAACAATGAGTTTTCCTTTCTTCTGGGCAACCCATTCTAAAATCTGGAGAAATTCTCCCAAAGCTAAATCTGATATCTTCCTACCCCATAACCTTTGCATTCCTTTCAAGCTCAAAGTCTCAAAACACAGGATATCAAATTTATCTGTCAGGTGATGGGCTAGTTTCCAGAACCAGTCAGTACGGTGATTTGAAACATCTTCATACTTACGAACTAAATTCTTTCTAGCCTTCTCTCGATTATTTGAACCTTTGACTTTCCTTGAGTGCTGACGACTAGCTTGCTTAATCTGGTTTAGGGATTGCTTGAGGAATTGGGGGGATTCAATCTTGGTTCCATCTGAAATAGTCAGAAAGGTTTTCAAGCCAAAATCAAATCCAGCGATTCTACTCGTCTCGGATTTGATTTTGGGTTCTCTTATTTCTTGGTCAACAACCACCATCATAAATAATTCCCCTAGGGGTGTGCGCTTAATGGTTAAGGTTTTGACTGTTCCTTCTATTTCTCTAGAGTTCCAATACTGATAAACCTGATTTCCAATCCTAACTCTATTGCCTAAGAGAAATTTGTATCCTGCTTGCTTGAGGGTGAAGGATTTGTATCTTCTAACTTTTTTGAATCCCGGTGGTCTTACCCCCTTTTTATGTTGCTTGAAAAATAGTTGGTAGGCTTTCTCAATGCGTTGACAGATATCCTGCACTGCTTGAGAGCCTACTATTTGCCAAAAGGGTTTACGCTTCCGCAGTTTGGCTAGATGAGCCTGAAGTTTGGAGCAGTTTAAGTGTTTTCCCCACATTCTGTAGTACCTTTTATGTAGGGCAATACAGTGGTTGTAGATAACTCCGGCGGCGTTAATTGACCGTTTGAGAAATCTATTCCGCTTATTTTGATACAGCTTAAACTTCAGGGTTTTCATGCTGGTATTTTATCTCAGAAGAAGAGAAATTCAAAGAGAAATCAAGAGAAAGCCGTCAAGCGAAGGACGGGGCTTTATACCCAATTTTTCGGTAAAACACGATTTGAGTAAGCACTGCAATACCGTAGGTTGTCAGTAGCAGCGTCCGCGGGACTGGCTCAGAGGCGATCGCACCGGTTTGTTGAACAGCATCTTGATGGCGATCGCCTTTGGGAAGTACCAGCAAAATTAATGGCAGAATCAACCACGCCATCAGGTAAATTAGAAACGGTTGCCGCCAATTGCGATCGGCCAAATAGCCGCCCAAAGTGAGAAAAATCATGCCGCCGAACCCCATGAAAGCTGCTTGCAATCCCAGGAATTGTGCGCGAGCCGCACCGATGTAATAATCAGCAATCAGCGTGGTTGCAGTCGTCATTATACCGGCCACGCTGAAGCCCAGGAGCATCCGTCCCAGCAAAATTAGCCCAATTCGATCCAACAGAAACCCAGAGCCACCTGCGAGGCCGTAGAGAAACACTGATAAACCCAGCAAGCCTTTGCGTCCAAAGCGATCGATCGCAATTCCGGCAATGGGCGCACCGATCGCAATAAACAAAGCTGGGGCTGTCAACACCAATCTCACCCAATAATCGGCATTAGGAACAGCCGAAAAGTGCTGCCGCATTGCTGGGAGGGAAGGGGCGATCGTGGCTCCTGCCATCACGGTTAGGGTGCTGACTAGCAGCAGGGTTGCTTTAACGAGAAAAGTGTCAGAGCTGCGTGGTTTCATAGATTATGAGAGGAAATTATCTGCCTTGATCTGTGTGGATCTGCTTGTCATTTGCGATCGATCAAATTGTTACATACCAAGATTTTTTTTCACCCATCTGCTTAGATCGACCCCAAATATCAGGCAGGTAGACACAGATGAGCGCAGATAATTTCAGGGTATTTTGGAGATAATGCAATTTCTGTCTATTCAAAATGGTTGACTAGGGTTTGAAGTCGATTATAATCTCACATCTTGTACCATTCTGAATAACAGACAAGATGCCTGTTCCACAAAGAATGGATTTCTTGTGGAATGGGCTTCTAGCCCGTTCCTAAAAAGCTAATTGGGAATGGTGCAAGACCTCAGTTATAAGGGAGCATCTCAGTTTTGCATTTACAGTGATGCCCCGCTCAAAAAAGGAACGCACGTGCGGACTTCAGTCCGTTCTTTAAAAAATGATTCTTGCAAAAATCCTACTTGACCAATGTATTCTGCTACAGAAGTTACTGCGAGCGGCGGATATTGAATCTTCGCAATATTTTCTAGCTTGCCCTTACCATAAACCATCGTGAATAGATACAAATCTTAAATTTAAAATCTAAAATCCTAACTTATTTTTTTGAAAAAAGCTATATAATTAAAAGATGCCTCACAGCCTGATTTTAAACCTACTGCCAGTTGCACCAATCCCATCCCAATTTTTAACGGGACGGCATCTCCACGCCTTATTTCTCAACCTTGTGAGTGCTGTAGACAGCGATTTGAGCGCGTACCTGCACGACCAATCAAACGAAAAAGCTTTCACATTAAGCCCTTTCCAAGTAAGCAGAAAAGAGACTTACAAAACTAGCAACCCACAGCCACAAAAGAGAGTTTTGCCTCCGGCTGCGCGCACAATTTCCCAGGCCCTACAGTGGGAACACAAGCAAGCAATTGGGGAAAATACAGCGATTTGGTGGCGAATTTCTCTGCTGGATGACGGTTTGTTCGATCGCCTAACTCAACTGTGGCAGAAACTCAACTTCGAGCGCCCGTGGCATCTGGGCCCGACAGATTTGTACGTGACTAACATTGTCAGCCAACCCACTGCAAACCAGCCGTGGGTAAACTTTTCCAGTTACGCCGAATTGTTTGACAAAGCTTCGGAAACTGAGCGCCAAATTGCGTTTACCTTCTGCACTCCTACTAATTTTCGGCAAGGCGTGTACGATAGTGCGATGCCAAGTAGAGAAAGTGTGTTTGGCAGTTTGGCAAATCGTTGGAACAAGTATAGCGAAATTGCGATCGAACCTACTTTCACAGAAGCTATTTTTCCCAGTTTCTTCGATATCCGCACCGAAGTTTGTACGGATTCTCGCAGTAAATTTATTGGTTGCGTCGGCGAGGTTAGTTACCGAATTATGGGAGATGTCAATCCGCTTGCTGTCAAGCAAATTAATGCTTTAGCAGATTTTGCGCTTTACAGCGGAGTCGGGCGCAAGACGCCGATGGGCATGGGAATGACGCGCCGATTGCCGAATTTTTAATCATCCATTTTTCGGCTTGATTTCACTGACAATTTCATAAACATCAGCGTCAGGAATTTTAGAAAACAAAGGCGTCATCTGCTTCAATATTTGCTGGTAAACTTCGCTTTGATTGGCGGCCATCTCTTCTACGCTTTCCCAAAAAATGATGGCAATACCTTTGTCTGTATTCGGCAATTGTAGCAGGTATGCTCCCTTAAAACCTGTAGCGTAAGTTGCAACGGCTTTTTCAAAAAGTTCTTTTGCTTCTTTGAATTTTCCTGATTTAAATTCGCCAATTGCAACATAGGCAAACTGATGTCTGAGAAAGTCTAAAAATTCTGACATATCCTTATTCCTCAAAAAATCGCGATACACCAAGTTATATTTCAATAAAGTTCATTTAACACTGTTGCTCCCCCGGATATCCCCTAAATACCGTTGGTAGTAGGGGACTTTGAGCAAGTTCTTGTCCCACCCTTTTTAAGAGGGGTTAGGGGCGATTGGCCTTAACTGAACGGTATTAAGCTGTATTCTACCCGATCGCCCGAAAATTGTGAATAGTAACGTTACAAAGCATTATCTTTGGTCAGACGACCATCTTCCATCAGAACAATGCGATCGGCAATATCTAAAATCCGGTTATCGTGCGTTACTAACAAAATTGTGCAACCCTGTTGCTTAGCCAGCTTTTGCATCATTTCTACCACATCTCGACCCGACTTTTTATCAAGTGCAGCAGTTGGTTCATCAGCTAAAATAATCTTGGGACGACTTACCAAAGCCCTGGCAATGGCTACGCGCTGTTTTTGTCCTCCAGAAAGATTGTCCGCATAGTAATCAATTCGATGTCCCAGCCCAACTTCTTCAAGAATATTAGCAGACATTCGATCGATATCTTCTCCCAGGCGATCTTCGTGCAATTCCAGAGACATTCGGACGTTCTGCTTCGCAGTTAAAAAAGTCAGCAAGTTATGTGCCTGAAAAATATAACCTATCTGCCTCCGCAAATACATCATTTGCTGCTTGCTTGCACCGCAAATTTCCTGTTCCAGAATTTTCAGGCTACCAGATTGTGCCGATCGCAAACCTCCCATCAACGTTAGTAAAGTTGTTTTTCCCGAACCAGAAGGCCCGGTCATAATCACAATTTCACCTGGATTGATATCGAGATTAATTTCAAACAAAACCTGTTTCCGAAGTTCTCCATCGCCGAAGTAGTGATTTAGGTTGCAAGCAGAAATTACAGGTTGATTTGATATGGCTATATTGACAGAATTTGACGAACTTAACTTTTGCATATTTACGACAAATCTCAGGAAAGATACATTGATTTACAAGTCATTTTGTAGCTGGCAATTCAGGTTTAAGTAAGCGGAAAAATTAACTTTTACATACAAATACTTTGGGAGCATCTCAGTGCAAGCATTTACAGTGCTGCCCGCTCAAAAAAAGGGTTCGTAGTGCGGACTTCAGTCCGCTCTTTAAAAATGCTTCTTGCAAAACTGAGATGCTCCCAATACTTTGATGGTGGCAATATTTCAAAAAATATCAGCCGGATCGGCTCCCTGCAATTTGCTCATAGCAACAGTACCAGAAACGGTACACATGACAATAGTTAAAGCCAGCACTAAAATAGCTCGATTCAAAGTCATACCAATCGGCAATAGGGTAGCAATTCCAGCAATCACATACAATCCCGATGAAAGAATAAACCCCGGTATAAAACCCAAAAATGCTAGAATCAAAGATTCTTGAATCAAGATACCAACTAAGTAAGAATCGCTGTATCCCATCGCTTTTAGCGTAGCGTATTCGGGCAAATGATCGGATACGTCGGAATAGAGAATCTGATAAACAATCACAATCCCGACAATAAAACCAATCACTGTTCCAAATCCAAAAATAAAGCCAGTTGGGGTACTGCTAGACCAATATTTCTTTTCGCGATCGCCAAATTCAGTGCGTGTCAGCACCAAAACATCGGCTGGCAAATGGTTTCGCAGTGCTGCTTGCAGTTGCTTGAGGTTCACCCCCGGCTGTAATTCGATTAAACCGACATCTATTCGATCGGATCTGCGATCGGGAAATAGACGTAAAAAGGTAGAATCACTGACAAACATAGTACCGCTGGCCCCAAAGGATACTCCAAGATTAAATAATCCTGTAACCCATAGCTGTCTGTCATTAACTTGTACGGAGAGCGGATTGGATTGCTTGAAAAGACTGGTAATATCTCCAAATTCAGCGCGGCTAGCTCGGTCAAAAAGCACTCGATCTAAAGGTTTAATTCGATCGGTTTGCTGATTCACTTCTGGCAAGTTAAATGCCGATCTTGCTGGATCTAATCCAATAGTTAAAACTATACGCTCCTGTTTTTTTTGTTCGGGATTTTGCCATTGAGAACTGCCCATGTATACGTGGTTAATTGATTTGACTGCCTCAAATCCTGCTGCTTGATATAGCCGTTCTTTGGGAAAAGATTTTAGTGCTACTACGGTTTCAGATATGGGGTTAATCAGGAATAAATCGCCGTGCAATAAGTTTTGAATGCTGGCGGCAGATTCGTAGAGTGTATCATTGAGTCCGAGTTGAACAAACATCAAGACATCAGCAAAAGCAATTCCTGCCAAGGCTACAGCAAGTCGCTGTTTTTCTCGTTTGACCTGAAGCCATGCGAGGGGTGTTCTGCGAAATAGTTTCAGCATTTTTGTTAAAGTTGATGAGTTGACATTCATGGCAAAGCTAAAAATTAATGGCTACCTGAACTTGCAAATTAGTCAAATTTGCCACTCGTTTACTACCTTCAGCATTCAGGGTAATTCTGACTTCTACTACTCGACGGTCTAAATTCTCTCCAGGTGTATTGCTGCTAATTTCTTGCTGAGTAACTTGCAGCCCTATTTGTCGAACTATTCCAGATATTTCACCACTGAATGATTGACTGGTAATAATAACTTTTTGACCCGTGCGAATTTTGCTGATATCAGTTTGATAGACTTCTGCAACTACTTGCATTCGATCGGTTTGGCCCAAATCGGCGATACCTTTTGAGCCAACAACTTCTCCCGGTTTGGCGTAAATTTCGAGAATGCGACCTGCTGCGGGAGTGCGGATGTAGGCTTTTGTTAAGGAAGTTTCAGCGCGTTTGAGAGAGGCGCGAGCGTTGCTAACTTCTGCTGCTGCTGCTTGTACGTCGGTGAAGCGAACTTCTGCTGTTTGTGAAAGCGTTGCTTTGGCTTCGTTAATTTGTTCTGCCAAAGTTGCAATTGTTTTGTCTCGGTTGGCTTTGGCTTCGTTAATTTGTTGTTCTAAAGTTGCGATCGCCCTCGATCGATTTGCTTGACTTTCCAAAAATTGTTGAACCGAAGTTTCCGCACTCAGGCGTTTGCGATCGACTTCCTGACTAGAAACAGCGCCTTCTCGGTACAGCGATTCGTAGCGCTGCAACTCCGATCGAGCATTTTGTCTTTCGGCCCCCACTCGATCGACTGTTGCCTTCAAAGCTTGTTTTTGCCCTTGTAATTCGGCTCGCAAGCGAGAAACCGCCGCTTGCTGAGCCGTACTTTCCCCTTGCAATTGAGACGTCAAACGAGCAATTTCGGCTCGCTGAGCGCTAATTTGTCCTGCAAGTTCTGCTTGCAAGCGAGAAACCGTTGCCCGCCGCGCTGCGATTTCGCCCGGTTTCGCTCCTGCTTTAACTTGAGCTAGCTTTGCGCGAGCGATATTAACTTGTTCTTTGGCTTGTTGCACTTCATCTTCGAGCCGATCGCGCGAGTCCATAACAGCGATCGCCCGATCTGCCTCAACCCGATCGCCCCGCTGCACCAGCAGTTGAGATATGCGATCGTTGCTCATCACCGCCGGTACCGACACGCGAATTACTTCGCCCACCGGTTCCAAACGCCCCAAAGTCACAACTTGCTTCGGGATCGGAAGCGTCGGTGCTAATTCAGAGGGTTTACTCGTCGGCCCAAACTGCTGGATTGCATAGAAAGCCCCTCCGCCTGTAATCGCAATCGCGGCTAAGATTGGGGCGATCGTCGATCGACTTGACTTTGATAGTAAGTTAAGGTTCATGTGGATTCTAGTTGCGAGAAATCCTCAGGCGGCAACTGCGCGCCAAATGCAGCCACAACAGGATCTCAACGCATCTCAATATGTTGATATTCAATATGTTATATCAATATATTGATATATGCAAGCGCAATCACAAACTTTGTGCAAAAAAAGTCAGAATGTAAGATAAATGCCCGTCACAGCTTGCCTCAAGCACGAAGTCGAAGTGAATCAATCCTCCCATCAGTCCACAATCATCAATTTTCTGCAAAGCTACTGGGCAGTTAACGCTGCTTTCGAGACAAGGCTCTCGGCCTACGGGCTGAGCGGGCCGCAGTGGGACACGCTGCGAATTTTGCGGGAACATCCGGGGGCAAACGGTGCGGACATCGCCCGCTTTGCCCGCGTGAGTCCCCAAGCGGTAGCAACCATGTTGCAACGTTTGGAACAAGGAGGGCTAATTTTTCGCCGCGCACCTTCGCGGGGTCGATCGGTCGAAAGCTACATTACCCCGAGTGGTGAAGCATTGCTGCGCGAGGGCGATCGTATTGCCAATGAGATTGAAGCACAAATCTTGTCCGACTTTAGCAGCGAAGAACAAGAGCAATTCAACGATTATCTTCGGCGCTGCACGGCTAACGCGAACCCCGATCGAGCCGATTAAGCTGTTGTGCATCTAGATTGTGTATGGTAATTCAGAGTCCGATAAGTACAGGATTTGACGATTGTTGTTCGGTTCTCAAAATATACAATTTAAATGCACGATAACTTACTGCAAAATCCGGGTTAAAAACCCCTCTATTGTTGAATAGAGAGAGGAGAGAAATCAGCGTTCAGTAGTCGGAGCATCTCAGTTTTGTATTTTTTTACAAAACTGAGATACTCGATGTTCGCGGGGTAGTAAACCAGGATTGGGTAAAAAAAAATTGAATCAGCCGCGCGGCTTAACAATTTTTATAGAACCTAGATGTAGTGTAACAAATGATACTAATTACGGTTTTAGTATCGTCTTGATTCTTTAGTCTCCCTCTGATGGGAGGAGACTTTGACTCTCTAACGGTTTCAATGGCAGAGTTTTACCGGAGATTTTTAACACTTGCGATACCAGCGGAGACGAGAGAGCACTTAACCCATAAAAAACGGTTTTTTGCAATAACCCTATTGAATTTATTAACAGCCATCTGGGAAAATTATCACATAGAAATACAAACAAAATAAACAGCCAGACCAAACAAATGCCAAAAATATTAGTAATTGAAGACAATAACTTAATCCGAGAAACCGTTTTAGAAATTCTGAACTTGGGCGATTTTGAAGCTGTCGGCGCCGAAAACGGAAAACTTGGTGTCGAGTTAGCGATCGCCCAAATTCCCGATCTAATCTTGTCTGATGTCATGATGCCCCAAGTCAACGGCTTTGAAGTTTTCGCGATTTTGCGATCGCACCCTGCCACCGCCAGGATTCCGTTTATTTTCATGACAGCCTCGGAAATGGAAACAGCCCTGGAACTCAAAGCAGACGGCTATCTCAAGAAACCTTGCAGTGTCAGAGAAATCCTCCGGGCGATCGCAACTCAACTAGAAAAACCGACACTTACCAACCCAAAATATCAAAAAGTACAAGAGAATTCCGCGCGCTCAAATCTCAGCTTGCGCGCGAGAAATCAAAAATCTCGCTTTGAGATTGCATCGCTTTGCTCCCAATGACGCCCGCAGTAACCTTACTGATACATAAATTGAGGGAATGTCAAATTGGTTCCAGCCGGAGGTGACTTAGACTGGGTATGTTGATTTGGTAAAAAAGTCATGAACCCACAACCCAAAGGCCGCCTAGTTTGGAATCACTCTACTCACCTTCCAGGTTTGATACCAATTTTAGAGCGCCTGACTCTCAGAATGGGCATTCAAACCGTTACCCCAGGCGTCATTAACAAAGTTAAAGGACACATCCCCCACATGACATTAAGAGTGTCAGTACCCATTCGCGGGGGATTTAAAATCATTGCCCGACAGGGTAAAACCGTACAAGAAGTCTTTATATTAACCACTCTCACACAAAGGGACTTGGAAGAGACGATCGCCCAAACCCTAGCCAAGTGAAAATTTTTCCTTAGCAAGCAAAGCCCGGGCTCTAACTGCCAAAGTTTCGTCGCTTTCGGCTATTTCCTCAAGTTTTGCCGAAACTTCCGCTAACCAATCCGGTTTAACAGCCGCAGCACCAGCCAAAGCTTGCAAACCTCCCGCCGCTGCGTAGCGAACCACCCATTCCGGATCTCGGGACGCTTGCAGCAGCGTTTTCACAGTGCGAAGTTGAGCATCTGCAATTTGTTGTGCCGGCATAAGTTCCCAGGAAATCGTCCCCAAACCCCTAGCCGCCGCCCGCCGCACGCTCAAAGCAAAGTCATTCGCCGCCGCATCCAGCAAAATCTCTAAACCTCTGGGATCGCCAATTCCCGCCAAAGCCCGAACAGCCCAAGCTCTCGCTCCGTAATTGTAGCCGTCAAGCTGTTCTAGCAGCGGCAGCACCGCAGGTTCTCCGAGTTGAATCAGCCCGTCAACGGCGGCCACGGCGGCACCTGGGTTGTTGTAGCCGAGCACTGTAATTAAGGTAGGAATTGCTTCTTTTGAGTCAGCCGCCGCCAGTGCTTTGACTGCGTTTAACAAGCCTTCGGAAGAATCTGCTTGTTCGACGGCGCGAATTAGTTCTAATGCCATTTATTTATACAATTTACCGTGACTATTGTAATTGTAGGTTGGCTCGATCGCGCGATCGAACTTTTTGCAGGATGGGTAAGGCGCGGCGATGGACTTAAAAAGCTTACCATACTCGAAATAGGACAATCTTGGTTAAAGAGTCGAATCCGCCAAAAACTCGACTCCATACCTGCGCTAGGAATTCTTGCGCTGTGCATCCTCACCGCCCTGGCGCTTCCTATAAGCCTTAGCCCAAGCATAGCGCTGCGGATCTTTTTTCAGCAGATATTCCACAACTTCCCGACGCTTCTCATCCTTAGCATTTTTGACAACCCGCTTCATTTCCGCATCCTGATCTCTGGGTGAAGCACCGCGTTTAATTGCCTCGTTAAACCAACGTTCGCCCTCTAAAAATTCACCCCGCTCAAAACAAATAGCTCCCATCAAAGTGTAAGGATGATGACTCTGAGGCTGATACTCAATAGCTTTTAGCGCGCACTTTTCAGCATCATCTAGTTTATGAATATCTCGAAAAGCACCGCCCCTAGTTGTTAGCAAAGCTGACTTGAGCTTATTTTCTTTAATTTTGTCGAAGTCCAGATTTTCTGTCACCTTCAATGCACTTTTCGGTTCATCTGCCTTGCGCCAATGACTGCTGGCATTAGGCAAGTTCCATTTATTGCCAGTATTCTTGTACTCCTGTTCATAGAAAAGTGCTTCGATTTTGTGGTAAGCTGTAAAAATCTTGCCAGAGAACAGTCTCTGCCCTTGATATCGGCGTTCTTCCTGCCACCCATAATAGCTATAGCTGGGTTGAGATGCTTCAATTTTATTCTCCTCAAGCCAACCAACATCTGTTGGTTCCAGTCGCTCTCCTTTATCCAGCTTTTGCAGAATTGCGTACAATCGACTAGAAGGTGTCTTATCTTTATAGTCCGAGACCTCATACTTAGACTTCAGAGCAGCAAATCTAGTTTTCTCGGCAAAAGTAATTACATCTTCACGTCCATTCTTTTGTAACCAATCAATATCAGCCTCACTCAACGGCTCTCCCGATTGAATTTTGGACTTGAGAGTAGCAGCAAATTTGTCAAGCGCAAGAGTTATTGTCTCAGTTAGTTTACGTTTTTTGAGAAAATTAATATCCTGCTCACCTAGATGATTGTCTGCATCAATTTTCTTGAGAACTTTATACAGATGGCTAGAACGTGATACATCCTCCGATTGATTAGCTTTATACTTAACTTTCAGTTCAGCAAAGTGTCGTGTCTGTTCAATCTCCAAAACAATGCTAAGCGTTTCGCTCAGTTGATGCTCTTCCAGCCAGTTAAGTTCTGACTCGCTCAACTGTAGATCCCACTTCAGCTTTTTCAGGATTTGATAGAGCGGATTAGAGACAGATGTTTCTGGGTATTCACTAGCTTTGTACTTATCCTTGAGTTGGGCAAACTCAGCTTCCCGTACAGCTTTTTGTTGCCAAAAAATTTCTAGAGTATCAACCAGTTGGTTGTTGAACAGCCAGTTAGCCTCTACATCACTTAATATTTGTCGTGCATCCAGTTGCTTGAGAATCTGATACAAGGGGCTATCAAGCGAACAATTTGGATATTCAGTTGCTTGGTACTTAGCCTTTAGTGCAGCAAATCGCGCCATATCTTCAACGATAGCAACTGTTTCAGTAAGCCCGTGTACTTGTTGGAGATATTTAACTTCTAAGTTAGTTAGCTGATTTTCTGATTCAAGTTTCCAAAGGATAGGATACAAAGCACTGGACATGGGTACCCCTCTGGTTACTTTGAACTTAGACTTGAGTTGAGAAAATTTAGCATCTAGTTTTTTGGGTTCTTCCTTCTTACGTTGTGGCTCTTGCTCGATAGCTTTTCTTGTTTCCAAAAGCTCATGCTCTTGTAACCAATTCCACTCAAATTTAGTAATTTCAAATTCTAAATCAGCTTTTCGCAGAATGAGATACAGAAGACTAGAAGGAGATGAATCTTCATATTTTGTTGCTTGATACTTGAACTTAAGCGCTGCAAAATGTTGTACCTGGACTTCAAAAGGATCTTTGCTCATGGTGAATCCCCCGATTTATACTTCTAGCTGCTACACAACCATCTCCCAGCATTCCGCGATCGCCCGAAGTCAAAACCAATTTTTTTTAACTGAAGACTTATGCAGATTGTAATATTATTTTAACACGAGCTATTTCAACAACAACAGCTATAAACCTCAGTATTTTTACTGAAATTTATAAAAATTCGTACCTAAAGCCTCGTTTCTTATTCCATCAAATCATCAGCCATCGGTTCACCCGAATAAAAGGGAGTGAATAGTAGTTCTCAACTGCCTGAAATACAGATAGGGGGTAGGGACACAGCACTGCTGCGTCCTAAATATACGCCTGACAATTGAGAATCGCTAGAGCAATCCTATTTCAATTAAAAACTAATTTTTTTTAAAGTAAACTATCCATTAAATTCATAACTTGGATAGCTTCATCGGACAAAGATAGTGATGCTTGTCGATCGAGGTGATGCTCCAAAACTCCTTTTAGCGCAATTAATTTCATGCTATTTTCTGCTAAAGTTTCAGCAATAGCGGGCGCTGCGGGTAAATAGCCGATCGCCCCCAAGTCCATCAAAGCCGATCGCCTCAACTGCAAATTATCCCCATTCAAAGCTGTCACCAACCGATCTCCGTAAGTGCGATCGCCAGTCAACTGATACATCGCTCGCGCCGCAGCGTACTGCACCCGCTCCACAGAATGCTCTAAAAAAGGTGAAATTAGCGGTATAGCTTGTGTCGCTTGCAGCGTACCCAAAGCTTCAATTACCGAGTCGTAAGGCTGCACGAGGTGCGATTTTCCCGGAACTCGCACGGCCCCAGCTACACTCCCATCTAAGAGTTGCATCAGCGGTGGAATGGAATCGCGATCGCCCAGCATTTCTAGAGCTTGAGCTGCCGCTTCCCGCACGTAATAATCCGCGCATTCCAAACAGCGAATCAGGGCCGGCAACGCTTGTTTGTCGCCCAATTTACCCAGTGCCCGCGCCGCATTTCGCAGTAGGGAATAGTCGCCTATTTTTGTTTGTTCTGATTCTTCTTGCAAGGCGGCAATTAAAGCTGCGATCGCTGCCGGTTCCTTGACTCGAAATCGACCCACCCACCAAGCAGCATAATACCGCAGACTGTAGTCTTGGGAGTGCAAATTTGCGATCGCCTGTTCTATTGTTAAAGACTCGCCCTCAGCTACACCCGCTGGTGGTGAGTCAGATTCGTCATAATTCATAGTTATTAGTTATTAGGAAAACTCGGCGATTGAAATCGCTTCTATACAAACAAAACCCGCCTGCGCGGGTTGGGGAAACTCGGCGATTGAAATCGCTGCTATACAGACAAAACCCGCCTGCGCGGGTTGGGAAACTCGGCGATTGAAATCGCTGCTATACAGACGAAACCCGCCTGGGCGGGTTGGGAAACTCGGCGATTGAAATCGCTTCTATACAGACGAAACCCGCCTGCGCGGGTTAAATTCATTCTTACTCTTCGTCCGCCTCCGCGGACATTGTTTGACAAGAAGCGATTTCAATCGCCCTTTCAACTATTAGACCTTAGCCAAGGGCTATTAATCTCTAGCAATTTCACTAACGACTAATGACCGATGACTAACAACTAATAACTAATGACTGAGGACTAAGGACTAAATTGGAGTAATGCTGGCGATTTTCCCGCCCAGGCGTTGAAATTTCTGCATTTGCGAGGACAAATCGTCAGCAGGTACGATAAACGCCTTGCTGCTGTGGCGCACGCGGGGATAGCCACCCGTGCGAATGCCCGACACTTCAACGCGGAAAAGCCGCCCTTCTTTACCGTAAGCTGCCGCGCCGCCGAAACCGCTGCTGGGAGTTACGTTTTGTGTCGAAGACCGATATGCCCAACCTTCGTTACCGCCAGAAGGCCCAACTACAGCCGTAGCGCTGTTAGTGCCGAGTTCGACAGCTAAGCGGGAGTTATTGCCTTCGAGTTGAGATGTATCGCTGTTTGCATAGCCGCGATACAGCCGGAACATCCGGGTAAAACCAACGGTTTTTTGACCTGTCTGCGTGTTAAAGCCGCGGTAGTAAGGGACGATATTTTCGCCGAAGTTTTCTTGATACTCTACTGAATCGATGTAAGAATCTATATCAGCGTCGTACCCTCGATTTTGGTACAAATCTAAGTGATGAATTACTTCAGATTCGTCGTAGGGAGCGCGACCGAGCAAGTGTTTGTAGTTTAGTTCGATCGTCCGTGTTTGGAAGCTGCTGTATAAAAACTTGGTTTTGTACAGTTCCGATTTTGCCACGGCACGCACAAATTCTCGCACTGTTAAGCTGCCATCTCTGAGCAAAGATTCAGCACTTTTCAGGCGCTCGGATTTCATCAAATAGTCGTTGCCCAACAACTGACGGTAAACAGCGCGAATCACACTTTCAACGTCGTCTTTGGTGTAGTTCGGGCGCAATTCTACCTGCGGCACATCGCTCAATGCGGATGTTCCCAGTCTGGACGCTGCTGTCGTAATAGCCACCAGATTTTCTCCTAAATTAATAACAAAAATTTAAAGCTTGGTTGAACTTGAGATTTTTAGGATTAGGGCCAAGATGTGTCAAATTAGGGTGCACGGAAGCGCAGCTTGTCTGTACACATCAATTATTAGTCCTAATTTGTTAAAGACGTTTCAAAAAAACGTCTTTACAAACTTTAAGCTGTGGTAATACTTACCACTTTGCCGCCACGTTTGTTGATTTGCTGCAAGCGGCTCGAAAGTCGATCGTAAGGCACGAGATATTCGGTAGTCGTACACCGCGCTTGGGGCGAAAACTTAGCCGAATTTTGCATTGCGGTGACTCGGTAGAGTTGGCTGCGATCGCAAAACCGCCATAGCAAGCAACTACACTTTCGCCAAAATTCTTTTGATAATCTACTGAGTCAAGGTAAGAATTGATTTCAGCTTCGTAGCCTTCTGCACTGTACAAATCAACGTAGAAAGCAATTTCCGACTCGTCGTAAGGATAACGGCCCGCATAAATGCTTGTAATTAAGCTCGATTAACCGCGTTTGCGAGTTCGGGTAAAAAAAACTTTTTCCGATAATTTTCGGACTGAGCAATTGCCCGCACAAAATCTTTAACTGAAATCTGCCCTTGCAAAAAAGTATTTGGAAAACTCGGCTACGATCGCAGATGCCCGGAATCGTAAACAACAGTTAACACTCAAGCTAACAGCAGCTTACATTTCCGGGCATCACGCAAATCTAGCTTAGAGCGTTGACTGCGTAGTCGAGGTAGGAATTGGCTTCAGTTGCAGCATCGCCACTCAAACCGTGGTTGGCTTTGATGTACTTGAGAGCTTCAACATACCAGCTAGGAGACAATTCAAATGTCCGGTTGATTTCGTCAATACCTGCAATCAGGTACTCGTCCATCGGACCTGTGCCGCCTGCAACTAAGCAGTAGGTTACCATCCGCAGGTAGTAGCCGATGTCGCGGGAGCACTTAGCTTTACCGGTTGAGGTAGAAGCGTAGTTTGGCCCTTGCATTTGTTGGGTGTACGGGAACTTGTTGTACACAGCTTGAGCTGCACCGTCGATCAAGCGCGCAGAGTTGGCGCTCAAAGACTTGGCTGCTTCCAAACCTGCTGCTGCTTGGCGGAAACGACCGAAGGCTACTTGCAATTCGGTGCTGCTCAGGAAGCGGCCTTGAGAATCGGCGGCGGTTACTGCTTCAGTCAAAGGGGTTTTCATTGTTCTGCTGTCTCCCTAATGTTGTTTTGTTTGTACCAAAATGATTGCTTGTAAATAATGCGATCGCTCGCTTCTTTACAGGAAGAAATGTTCGCGCTTGGCTATTTTTAGCCTACTGCATTAGCTGCGCGGTCGAAGTAGCTGCCGATTTCAGACATCAGCGAGCTGCAATCACCACGGGTAACGCCGTTGGGGTCGTTAGCGATCGCGATCGCTGCTTCTTTCATTTTTTGCACGCCGGTCGCAACGGATGCACCTGGAGTTCCCAGAGCTTGGTAGGTTTCGCGCAGACCGTTCAAGCAACGATCGTCTAGAACACTGGCGTCGCCTGCGAAGGTTGCGTAGGTGACGTAGCGCAAAATGATTTCCATGTCGCGCAAGCAAGCGGCCATGCGGCGGCTGGTGTATGCGTTGCCACCAGGGGCGATCAACTGAGGCTGTTCAGCAAACAAAGAGCGAGCTGCGTTAGCGACGATTGTGGATGCGTTACCGGTGATGCGGTTTACTGCGTCAATCCGCTTGTTGGCGTCAGAAACCATGCTGCTGAGAGCATCTAGTTGGCCAGCAGCCAAAAATTCGCCGCGAGCGTCTGCTTGGGAAACCACTTTTGTAAATGCGTCAAACATGAACGAACTCTCCTACTTTCTTTGAGTTAATTGAGTTTGGTTGCGGTATAAAACCGTTAAGTTAAATTTGTTCAGGCCCGTAAGCCTGCCAGGGTTGAAGGTTGACGCCAGCTATGCGCTAGCTGGTCGGCTCGTTCTCTCCCTTTCCGCTACCTGCACTATTATGACATTGTAACGGACGTTTAAGAAACCTTAGAAAATTTTACATCTTTTATGAGATGCGACAAACCTTGTTAATCAGTGTTTTTGTTAACTTTCGCCTGTCGTTTCAACCCTCTGATAACCTTTATACAATGCTCGCGAGTGTTTGTTTATTACAATTTATTACAGAACTTATCTCTCTGAGAAGGTAAATTGAGGTGGGGCGAGTGCTGGCAAATCTCCTCTCTGGGATAGATGCCACATTGCAGCGGTAAACTGCCGATCGAGAGATTGTCTGTGATGTTCGAGGGCCCTATGGCGATAAAATCAGAGAAAATTCGAGCAAAAAAGCAGACAGGGAAAGGATTTGATGATTTTTGACCCGGAATTGAAATATAGGATGTAAATGCAGTAAAAATTAATTCTAGAGTTTGCTTCCATCGCCCTTGTCGTTACCAGAAAGAATTGGTTGAAAGCCCCAAGTCTTTGAGGGAGAAATTAAAATCAGACTATTCATTACTCCAATCCTCGGACTTATAGGTAGAGGTCGCTCTCAAACTGTCAACTGTCAAGCGGTCAACTGTTGAACGTGTCCCGCCCCAAATTGTCCCGCAGACCGATCGCCTCTATTGCCTTGGACTGGGCAAAGCCGAATAATTAAGAAAAGTTAACAAAATTTAAGTTTTGCTAAAACAAGCCAGGGGGAATAGGGAAAAAGCAAAAATTATGCCTGATGCAGGATGTTGGCAGAATTTGGTGTTGTTGACACTCCCCTGCCGTGCATGCGAAGGGATTCTTTGTTCATAGACTCAACTTGCTTGCGACTGGATTTCTGAGCGTCAAAGTAGAGGTCGAATCTCCCAAAGCGTTCGGGTTTAAGACCCAAGTTCCGGTATGCCCTACCGTACTCAAGGCTGATTTCAGAATATTAATCGCTGCGTTCCAATCCCTATCCATAACAAATCCACATTCACCGAAAAACGAGCGGGAAGCCCCTGGCTTTAGACATGGGGAGGAACTTGGAATGCGGTTTCAACCGCCTTCAATATTTTTTTGTATAGGTTGTTTTGCAGGCCTATTTAAATTTTTAATCAAGAATACCATGCTAATATAAACCAAGGAGGAAAACAGAATGTATTGATGCCAGCAAAATCTAATTAGTCCAGACAAAGACTTGAAAGCAGTCTTAGAATTCTTGTGCAGTGAAGCCTCAAAATTAATTAATTGTGGAACTTACTATGCCCGACAACTATTCTTCAAGACTGGAAGAATACCGAGTAGAACCAAGCTGCATAAAGTTTTAGGAACGGAAAATCAAAACATCCACTACAAAGTTTTCTATTCAGATACCGCACAGCAGATATTAACTAGCGTTGCTGAGTCTTTCAAGTCCTATTTGGGTTTACTCAATGGACTCAAAGAAGGAATCGTGACGCAACATCCCAGACTGCCTGGATACAGACAAGGCGGATTAGCGCTGGTGACATTTACAGGTAGATCGGTCAAATTAAAAGATGGAATGTTGCGATTTCCTTTAGGGAAGCAAGTTAAAGCTTGGTTTGGCATAGATGCGTTCTATCTACCCCTGCCATCTAACTTAGACTATTCTGCTATTCGAGAGTACAGGATTTTACCCAGGAACGGATGTTTTTATCTGGAGTTGGTTTACCAAAAACCAACTGTTCAATCCGATGTGAACGTTGATTCTGTATTGATGATAGACCACGGGATGGACAACTGGATAACTTGTGTCAGCAATATTGGAACTTCATTCATTGTAGACGGAAGGCATCTCAAGTCCATCAATCAAGGCTACAACAAACGAGTGGCAACCTTGATGTCTGGGAAAGACAATGGATTCTGGTCGAAAAGACTGGAACGGCTGACCGAAAACAGAAATAGAACAATGCGGGATGCGGTTAACAAAGCCCCTCGTAAAGTTATCAATCATTGTGTATCATCCAAAATTGGTACAGTTGTATTTGGATGGAACAAGAATCAGAAAGATTCGATAAATCTGGGCGCAAAGACCAATCAAAAATTTGTTCAGATTCCCACGGGTCGGTTAAAAGATAGAATTGCTCAACTGTGCAAGCAGTACGGTATCAAATTTATTGAAACCGAAGAATCCTATACCTCGAAAACTTCTTTTTTAGATGCTGACGAACTGCCTAAATTCGGTGCGAAACCCGAAGGGTGGAAAGCTTCTGGAACAAGAATCAAGCGTGGATTATATCGGACTGCGAAGGGGTGGCTAATTTAATGCAGATTGTAATGGTTGTGCAAATATTGGTCGCAAAGTAGCAACAATACTTGGACTCGATCGAGCGTGGAGTTGGTAGAGGTGACTTGTCAGCACCTGTAAGACTTAAGTTATGGTCTTATGAATCCCCGTCCCTTTAGGGCTGGGGAGTTGTCAAAAGCGTGGGTTCTTACGGATAGGGATTTTTTTACGATTGCACCGCAATTTGAACATTTTTGTGAAGTATAAGCAGGATTGACGGCAATCGTCACCCGACCAAATTTCACACCAAAATACTCCAACCACTTTCTGAATTGATACCAACCTGCGTCATTAATTGATTTAGCGAGACAGTGATTCTTCACTAGGTTTTTAATCCTCAAATCTGCCTTCGGCACGGCGAAGCGCCTACGTAAGCGACCAAATCGGGTAGGGTCGAGGAGAAATATTACTACTTCTCCCCTCCCATCCGCAACCGTGCTTGCGACTTTCACCGCACACGGCTACTCAATGTGCTTTCTTTTGTCATTACAGAACTTCCACTGCCATCATTAGCAGTCTTTTCGTCGTGACAGTGCCGATGCAACAGTTGTAGGTTTTTCCACTCATCCTTACCGCCTAGCGCTCTAGGGATTTTGTGGTCTACTTCCATCACATCCCATTCTTGGAAGCGTAGTTCGCACCAAGGACATTTACCCTTTTGTTGCTTAAGCAACTTAGCCTTTCGACTGGGCATTTCAGGGTGTATCCCCAGTCTTGAACTCCAGTAAACTGTGTCACCGTCGAAAGGGCTTTTATCGCCTTTGACTTTCACATAGCTGGTGCTACTGCTGCTAAATTCGCTATGTGAAAATAACCGAAGGGGGTTCGCTTTCCCTTCTTTGGTTGCGAATACCCAGTTTTTGCCATCTGTTGAAAGCCAGTATTTGATGTGACCATCATTAATGTTTCCACAGCGGCGTTTTGCCCATCTACGGAGTTTCAGGTAGGTGAGGTAATCTTGTTTAGATAGTTCTCCGACTGTTTGAGCGTCAGAATTGGAGTAATAAGAAGTCCATCCCCTTATGACAGGGTTGAGGTCTTTAATTAATTTCGCTTGTGGCGATGACCTATGTTTTCTGATGAGTTTTCCAATTTCCTCTTGGTGTACCTTACTCGCCTCCTTTGATGGGGTGATGAGAGTTCTGAATCCCAATATCCTACCCTGTGCGTTTTTGGCGCTTTGGTATTTACCGACTCGGTATTGTTGGATGTGATGACCAAGAAAGTCGAAACCAGCTTTACCATCCTCACTCAACTCTGTATAAAGCGTGTGAGTTAGTCTCGTCTTTTCAGGTTTCAGTTGCAGACCTATGCCAGCTAACCATTCCGATATAATTTCTCGGCATCTTTGTATCACGGTTAATTCTTCGTGTAAAAGTCGGGTAAAGAGATTACATCGCTGTAACCCCCTCCCCTCAAAACCGGACTTGTACCTTTCAGCACATCCGGCTTAAGCAAATTACTAGCTTCCACA
>NZ_JAEQCI010000268.1:0-1250 GCF_020738565.1 Microcoleus sp. PH2017_12_PCY_D_A
GATACTTGAGCTTGAGTGGAACGAGAAGGGCAAGGAGAAATTAATCTGGAACGAGCTACCTAACCAGTGGGATAAGCCCGTGAAGGCTATAAACCAGTTGTACGCTCGGCTTTGTGAGATTTTCCCTAAGCTGGAGAAACATCGGCATACAGAACGGGGCTTCGAGTCTCAGCGGACAATGGGTGATTTTTACTATCTCGGTATCAGGAAACAAAAGTCTGAAAAAAGTGGAGAAAGTGCTCCAGCATCTCCAGCAGTAGACACAGCAAGGATATCTGCTCCAGCAGTGCTCCAGCAAAAAATTTCTGCTGGAGCACTGCTGGAGCAAACAATCCTTACACAGAGCGCTGCTGGAGATGCTGGAGCACTAAACCCAACTATTTTGGAATTGTGCAATGGAATAGCAAAACTCACCCTCTCTGACAAACAAAAACTGGTAGAACTACTCACCGGCGTCCCTTGCTCCGACCCGCTCAAAGCTTTCAGAATTGGAGACAAAGTGGCTGGCAACAGACCAGAGGACTCTAGCTACAACTGGCACGGTCGCATCGTTGAGATTCACACGAGCATCAGTTGCAAGGTTGACTGGCAAGAGCGAGAAGGCATGAGGGGCGGACGGGTAATTTCAATGCTCTTCTGTAACTTGCGGAAAATTTAGAGCCTCTGCCTCACAACTGACGGCCCACTCTCATCCCCCTTAATTGGGGGATTTTCATGTCTACAAGTTCTGTAGACAATTTGTTGACACTGTAGACAGAATGAGTTATTGTAGACAGATACTGTTTACAGGTGTCTACAATGAGTCAAAGTCAAGTCGTATCGTTCAGAGCTTCCGGCCACTTCCTCAACTGGATAGAAGCTCAGAGGCTAGATGGTGAGTCGGTAAGTCAAGCTGCACAACGCATTCTCAAGGAAATTTCAGGCACGTCTACACTGTCTACAACAAGGAACGATGTTGTGTCTACAATATCTGCGGATTTGTCTACACGAGGCAATGATAGTTTCGTGTCTACAGATGTTGTAGACATCGTAGACAAGGCTGTGAACTCAAGTCTTGACCCCGTGATGGAACGCATGGCCGCTATTGAGGAACGGCTGGGAAAATTGAGAGCCTGAGCGATGGCAACGATGAATCGCTCAGGCTTGAATTGAAACCCACATTCCGCAGATATTCGATCGGATTTAATTTCAAAAGAATTCAGAATTCTCAAAACCTCAAATAATTGCTCTGCAATCATTTGAGGCTTTTT
>NZ_JAEQCI010000096.1:0-10062 GCF_020738565.1 Microcoleus sp. PH2017_12_PCY_D_A
TAGAAATAGCGCATCAAACTCGGAGCGAGTTAGAATCGCACCTGAATGCTCAACAGTCTCAATTGCAAACTCAAATCGAGACAGCCAATCAAAATCAAACTCAACTGCAATCTCAAATATCCGAGTTACAACAGCAGTTAGAAACGGCACACCAAGAAAGGTTGCTGCTAAAATCGCAACTTTCCGCAGCGGGCGATCGAGAATTTGCAGAAGCAGAATCAGCGCCAACAACAGGCTCTACTTCGGCTCGCCGATTGGGAAAAAGTAGTAAAGAATGGGTGGTTTGTCAACAGGGTCAAGGCAATTATACCACTATTAGCGAAGCGGTAAAAAATGCTGCTCCCGGTACGCGGATTTACGTACAGCCCGGTTTGTATAGAGAAAGTATAATTCTCGACAAATCGGTAGAAATTATCGGCTGCACAGAAGCTGGTAGCGTCACTATTGAAAGCACCGATTCAAACTGCATCAAAATGGAATCAGACAGTGCTTTAGTGCGCGGTTTAACAATGATTTCGACGGGGAAATTTTATGCTGTAGATGTTCGCAAAGGCGAGTTAATTGTAGAAGATAGCGATATCACTTCTGCTGACTATTCTGTGGTGGGAATTTGCGGGCCTGATGCTGATTCTGCGATCCGCCGCTGTCAAATTCATGACGGGGTGTGGAACGGAATTTTTATTTCGGATGATGGCAAAGCAACGGTGGAAGATTGCAATATTTATGATAACGGCAGTTTGGGAATCGGTGTCGGATTGGGAGGGAAATTGATTGCGCGCAGGTGTCGGATTAATGATAATGGCAGCGAGGCGATCGCAGTTTATAGAGATAGCATTGCTACGGTGGATGATTGCGATTTGACGGGCAATGCTGGGGGTGCTTGGCGGATTGCAGATAACGGATACGTGCGCGGGAAAGGCAATCAAGAATAGTCCTGTAGGGTGTGGACTCCGCACCAAGCTTTGTAGGGTGCGCATTGCGCACCTTACTCATAAATTCCTAACAATCGAGCGGGGTTTTCCTTCATCATTAAATCTATTTCCCGCTGAGAAATGCCTTCCTCCATCAACTTTTCTACAAATAACTTGTAACCTTCTGCGGGTAAAGGATCGGGTTTTCTTCCCAAATCTGTACTCAGAACAAAATGCTCGGCACCGATGAGTTTTATCGCTGCTACCATCCGATTAATTGATACGTGATGCCAGTTTCTGTGTCCCTTGTCAGCGGCATTTTGTCCCATCAAATCGTTGACAAATGCGAGTTCTAGAAAGGCTCCCATCTGGGCTGCTGTTTTCATGTTTTCTAGGGACAAACCGGGTACATCGGCCATTGCGTGGGTAATCAGGATGTTTTTAATGTTGAGAAGGTTGGCTGCACCGACAACTGCCATCACTTCTTCTGAGGAAATGTGCCCGGTTTCCAGCACTAAATTATCTCTAGCTACAATCTTTAGTACCGCTGCTGTTTCCGGTGAAATTTTGCCGTTTTCTGCTACTTTAATCCCGATTCCTGACTTGTGAAAAACCTTTAAATGATGTTCGGCATCAACGGTTGGCAGCCACACTACTTTACCGTATTTGCCGCCGATGCGGTGCATTGCTTCTACAGCGTCGGGATTGAGCCCACCTACGGCACGATTGAGCACAATTCCCCCGAAAACTTGGATTTGCGGTACAATTTTATTGACTAGAACTGCCCGCGCTGCGGTACTGCCATAGTGATTTTTGAGTACAACTGCTTTCATGTGCGATCGCGCGGCTGACTCAGCTACCTCAAAATCGTCTAACCGGCGGGGAATCACATCGGGAGACGAATGGATGTGAAAGTCGATCGCACTTTCGATCTGCGAATCTCCGACAGCACAAACAGGCTGACAAAACCCACAGCAAACAATACAAAAAATTGCAACTATTGCAGCAATTTTTAACTTAATCGATCGAACAAAAAACACTTAATTTTTACCACTGCAAGAAGATTAGTTCGTAGTGCGGACTTGAGTCCGCAAAATGCTGCGGACTAAAGTCCACACTACGAACCGTTAAGTCCGCAAAATGCTGCGGACTAAAGTCCACACTACGAACCGTTAAGTCCGCAAAATGCTGCGGACTAAAGTCCACACTACGAACCGTTAAAGAAAAGATTTAACCGCAGTTGCCAAATCTGCGGCATACTCTTCGTGCAAGCCCAAAGAACCGGGGATAACTCGCGATTCTACTCCCGGTAATTGGGCTAATACTTCCATTTCCGCCTTAGATTTGGGCGGTGCTTTCTCAGCAATTACAACCATCACGGGTACTGCTAATTCTTGGAAGTTGGCGACAAATTCTTCTCGGGTTTTTACCGGATCTAAACCGCCTGTGACAAAAGCAGCAGAACCAAATCTCGCACCCGGTTTCTGCGTGACTTTCCACTTGTTTTGGATGAAATCGGGGGTGACTTTTGCTGCATCTGCCCAGACGTGGCGGCGGTACATCAAACCCAGGAATGAGGGCGCAGTGTTTAGTTTGTAGAGGAATTGACCTAGTAAGGGCGATCGTACTAATTCTCTCACAACCGAGTGCCAGCCGCTTTGCTGTTTGCTCATCGTCGGTAAAGGCCCGCGCCAAGTCGGTGCAGCTAACACAATCTTTGACCAAACATTCGGCTTTGACTGAGCTAATTGCATCGCATAACCCGCAGCGTGACCGGCCGCAACTACAGCCACAGGAATGCTAAAAGTTGACTCAACAAAATCCTGAATAAATTGATGGTATAATTGCGGTTCGTAGTCGGTGCGCGGGCGATCCGAGTCGCCGAAACCAGGCCAATCTACACTCACAACTTGAAAGTTTGCAGCTAACAATTCTGCTAAAGGACGCATTTCTGATCGCGTCGAAACCGTACTAAAAGCCGGCAGCAATAATACTGTGTTTCCCTGTCCTCTGATTTCGTAAATAACTTTGATTTGTGTTCCTTTCCAGTTCCAGAGATATTCTTGAACTGTTGCAGGATAGTTGTTAGAATTAGATTTGGTTAAATCAGCAGTCTGAGTCACGGCTTTTTCTCCTGTTAATTTACTTCGGCTTGCGCGCTAACTTCGCAAGCCAGAGCCTTGTTTCTCATCATTTGAAAGATGTTGTAAAATCCGTTAGCGCGGGAAGGTGTCAGGCTCACATTCAATCCCGTATCTTGAATAAAATCTGGGGTAACGCTGACTATTTCCGCAGGCGTCAATCCGCTCAAACCTTCGACGAGCAAGCCAACTAATCCTTTCACTAGCTGAGCGTCTGAATCGCCTTCAAAGGAAACTTTTCCGTCGGCTAAAGTTGCGGTAATATAAACTTGTGACACGCAGCCGGAAACTTTGTTTTCCGGCAGTTTATTGCTTTCGGGAAATGCTGGGAGTCGCTTTGCATACCACAGCAGTTGTTCGTAGCGCTGTTTCGGATCGGAGTGTCGCTGGAAGCGCTGGACGATTTTAGCTAGGGTTGCTGGTAGCGCGGTATTTGCGGACATGATTTCGAGTAGCGGTTTACTTCGCTAATATTATACATTCTATTTTAGCAGCAGGTGCGATCGCCCTGCAACATCTGCGTTCCGAAGCCTTCATTTGCGGTTAAAAATTAAATCCCCAAATTTTTGTTAAAAGTCTCGTTTGTTGAACTGTTCTCGAATTCGCTTGGGGATAATTTTGGGGATATCAAAAGGTCGATCGCCCGCTTGTCGATCGCCAATCCGAATAAATTATTGTAGAGCAAAAGTGCGATCGTCCCGCAAATATCAAATGTCGCAACGATCGCGATCTTACCAAAAAAAACATTCGCCCCGTGTACCCTCAACTCGCCTGTAACGGCGGCAAACCGCGCAACTGGCGCAGGGAATTCATGCAAACCGGGCAGTCGCAGCCAAACAACGCCACGGCGGCATCGCTTTCTTCTTCCGTAAAATCCATCATCGCCACAGGCTGGGCATCCCGCGGCTGCCAACCAATTGTCTGTTTAGGATTAGCAGCAGCTTTGCCCGGAAGCCGAACGCAACTCAGGCGCTGGGTGTGGGGCGATCGCACGCAGGTGGGCGCATCAGCCGATTTTCCCGGTGTTTCGCCTATGTTTTGAGCGTTTTGGGCGATCGCGCTCAAAGACATCACAGATCCAAACAGAGTGGGACTTACAAGTAAAGTGAGGAGCAATCTATTCATGTGTCGTCAGGAGAGAACTTCAACGTATAGAGTAGCTGGTTATCTCCTGCAATTCAACAAGGTTTTTGGGCTGCATCAGTACAGTTTGCCGTTATTAAGGTTTAAAAGCCGAATATTTTTTTATCAAACTTGCAATAATTCCCCGTATTGGTAAGCAGAGTTTTGCGATCGGTATCGCCTGTGCTTCCCAGTTTAAGATTTGTTGCAAATAATGATTGACGCACAAAAAGATTGGCAAACTATCAATTTAGCGAAGATTCAACAGAGGCTGGCTTGGGTGCAACAACAGCCGGATGGAGTTGTGTTTTGCAAAGAGTCGGGAGTTCACTATGTTACACTCAAAAAAGACAAAAATCAAATTAACCTATCTTTAGTTGAAAAGGTAAATTTGTATACAAATTTATTGCAATCTGTGTTCAACCTCAACAATCCTCTGCATTTAGTTTCAGAATATACCCAAGCGATGATGTTAGGTTTAGTCTGGCAAAATCAACCTAAAAGAGTTTATATAGCTGGATTTGGCGGCGGCAGAATTCCGTTAGTTATGCACCATTATTTGCCGGAAACTGTTGTAGAATGTGCTGATGTAGATGCGATCGCCCTGGCAGCAGCTACACAGTGTTTTGGGGTGCAGTTCGACGATAGACTCAGCGTCGCAATCCTGGATGGGAGAAAGTATCTAGAACAGCAAAGCCCTGATATGCAGTATGATATAATCATGACAGACGTGTTTTTTGGCAACGGCTACTTTCCGCACCGGCTAGCTACCAAAGAATTTTACGAACTTTGTCAAAAACACTTGTCAACCGCCGGAGTTGTGCTAGTAAATCTGCTGCAAAGAGATGAGTTTTATGCCCAAAAGGTGAAGACTTTTCAAAGCGTGTTTCGCCAGGTATACGTCTTTCCTTGGAAGGATATTAATAGCGTTTTAATTGGTAGTAACAGCCCTATTTTAGAGAAAAACGAGATTGTTTCCCGAGCCAAATATTTGCAAGATGGACATGACTTTTCGTTTTCCTTGACAGACAGAGCTCTTGATGTGAAAATCGGTTCAGAATTGGCTGAAATTATACCTAATTTAGACAAAGCTGAAATTTTGACCGACGATGCGCCGCCCGCCGGTTATTTTGACTGCTGGTTATTTTGATATCCAACACAACAAAACAGGTTCGTAGTGAGGACTTTAGTCCTTGTCTTCTGAGGACTAAAGTCCTCACTACGAACTTAATTAGCATTTTTTACAGGATTGGATATAATTTATCCTTTAATATATTCAGCCATTTGCTTTTCTAGGCGATCGATCAATGTATCGACATCGGCTGCTGCAATTTCAAAACAATCAGGAGGTGCGGGGTCAATTTCAAACAAAATTAGCTTGATTTCACCTTCGCCGATCGCCAAAATCGCCACTTCTTTCTCGGGTTTGTGAGCGTTGAGCACTCCCAAAATTTCCTGAATATGACTTTTAACTTGACGGTTCAACTCTTCTACTGCTTCTTTCTTACAATACACGAAGCGTGGCGTTCCGGCAATATCAATTCCCAAAATATCGTCGCTTTCGTCTCCTCTTTCCTGAAACAGCCCCCAAGCTAAAGCCGCCAATTCTTGTTTGTTGGCTGCTACAAATTTATCTAATTTGCGACGCCAGTTACTTTGATTTTTTTGTTCTGACTCAGGGCTACCAAATAAAAACATTTTTTTCTTTGCTTCTAGAAACTAATATTTTGGAGTTCGTAGTGAGGACTTTAGTCCTCTCTTCCGGGATTTAAGGACTAAAGTCCTTACTACAAACCTAGGAAGGACTAAAGTCCTTACTACAAACCATGCTTTAAGGACTAAAGTCCTTACTACAAACCATGCTTATTTTATACCAGATTGCACGCGCCAGAGCGAGGCATAAACTCCATTATGTTCGATGAGTTGTTCGTGCTGCCCCGATTCTACCACTAGCCCATGTTCCATGACAAAAATGCAGTCGGCATTTCGGACAGTAGAAAGACGATGGGCGATCGCAATTGTAGTCCGATTTTTGGTGATTCGTTCGAGCGATCGCTGAATTGCCGCCTCCGTCTCGTTATCCACCGCTGAAGTAGCTTCATCGAGAATCAAAATCGGCGGATTCTTCAACACAGCCCTCGCAATCGCAATCCGCTGCCGCTGTCCCCCCGACAATTTTTGACCGCGTTCCCCTACAATAGTGTTGTAACCGTCCGGCAATTGCGCGATAAACTCGTCAGCTTCTGCAATTTTAGCAGCATTTACTATCTCTCCATCGCTGGCATCAAAAGTGCCGTAAGCAATATTTTGGGCCACCGTACCGTGAAACAAGAATACATCTTGACTCACCAATCCGATCGCTCTCCGCAAATCTTTTAAATTCAGGGTATTTAATTCTATGCCATCGAGATAAATCTGACCGTATTGTACCTCGTACAGCCTCATAATTAATTTTACCAGCGTACTTTTTCCCGAACCAGTCGCGCCAACAATCGCCGTAGTCTTCCCCGCCGGGAGAGTTAGAGAAAAATACTGCAAAATCGGTTTTCTTTGATTGTAATAAAAGGTAACATTTTTAAATTCCAGCGCCCCTTTAATCGAACTAACCGGCAGCCGAATGTCGCCCGTGCGAATTGCGATCGGCGTATCCAACAAATTCATCACCCGATTAGTAGAAGCCATGGCGCGCTGGTATCGATCCATAGTATCACCCAGTCGAGTCAGGGGCCACAGCAACCGCTGAGTCAAAAACACCAAAACGCTGTAAGTTCCCACCGACAACCGGCCCGCCACCACCTCCAAACCGCCCAGAAATAGTGTTGCAATAAAGCCCAAGAAAATCACCACGCGAATCAGCGGAATAAAAGCCGCCGAAAGTGCGATCGCCCGCCGGTTGCTTTGGCGGTAAGCTTGGCTTTGGGTTTCGATGCGCCCAGTTTCATAATCTTCGGAAGTAAAACTTTTAATAGTAGTAATTCCCGTCAGATTATTCGACAGTTGCCCGTTGAGAAAACTCACCTTTTCCCGCACGTCAGCATACAGCGGAGCAAGGCGATTTTGAAAGGCGAACGAACCCCAAATAATAAAAGGAATCGGCAGCATTGACAGAATAGCAACAGCAGGAGATGCAGCAAAAAAAGCGGCGCTAATCACAATTACCGTCGTACTTACCTGAATTACCTCGTTAGCGCCACCGTCCAAAAAACGTTCCAGTTGATTGATATCATCATTGAGGATTGAAATCAAACCGCCCGTGCTGCGTTCTTCAAAATAAGCTAATTCTAATTCTTGCAAATGGCTGTAAGCTTCCAGACGCAAATCGTGTTCGATATCCTGAGCCAAATTGCGCCACAAATAATCATAGGCATATTCAAAAATAGATTCCAACGCCCAAACAATCGCGCTCACAAGAGTGATAATTGCCAGTTGCCAAAAGACATCTTTTATGCCCCATTGAGCCAGGATAGAATCTTGATTTTTTACCACCACATCAACAGCAATCCCGATTAATGCTGGTGGTGCTAAATCGAAGAATTTATTCAGCAGCGAGCAAATACTTGCCAGCCAAGTTTTCAGGCGGTAGCGGCGCCCGTACTTCAGCAGCCGCTTCAGGGGATGGATGGGTTTAGGGGGATTTGGTGACAATTGAGGATGGGGATAATTGGACAAATTTTAGATTTTATATCAGCTTATATCGATTACTCGTAATAAAAACGGTTCGTAGTGCGGACTTCAGTCCGCTCGGATGCAAGCGGACTAAAGTCCGCACTACGAACCTAATATGATTGCGGTGAATCGACCGGACATGATATTATACTTATTTTCACAGGTTGTGAAGTTGTCTTTGGGAACTGTCATCTTAGCTGTTCGTGAAATCAGTTTTTGAGCAGGGACAAAGAAAGCCAGCCTAGGGCGTCGGTTCAGTATTAAAGGTTGACACAAGCGACATAGTATGTATGTTGATGTAGACCTTGGCAGGGCTCTCGCATGAGGACAAAAAATGGTTGGCGATCGCGATCTACTGTCACCCTCATCCTTCGCCCTACATAATACATATTTCGTTCTTTTTGTCAAAATATTCTACTGTACCGGCGCCCTAGGCTTTAAATGTTAACACTGGCTTCATTTTAGCGACTATCCCCACCATTTGCGCCTCGACTTGTACGTCAATTACTGGTTGAATTGGTTTGTAAGCGGCCGGGGCTTCTTCGATTCTACGTTCTTGGCGCAAGGTAATGCAATCTACGCCGGTTAATCCCAAAGCGCCGTCTGTTTTGTCAGCACCTTGGCGACTGAGATCGAAGCGCGATCGCGCCCTGCCCGCACCGTGTGAAGCCGATCGCAAAAATCGATCGTTTCCCAAACCAACTAGCAAATAAGACGGCGCACCCATGGAACCAGGTACAATTACAGGCTGGCCAGAATGTGCGGGACAAGCGCCTTTGCGAGTCACCCAGCCGTCACCTTCAGCTAAGGTAATATTGTGAGGCAAATCGTAAACTAAAGGAGCTTCTATATCCCCAAAAACTTGCCGCAAACGCAGTCGCAGAAGTTCTGCTAGCAACAAGCGGTTGATAAAACCGTAATTGGCGGCCGTTGCTTCCGCTTGCAGGTAGCTGCTCACAAGTTCGGGATCGGCTTCGACAGACAGCGGAAACAGCCCGTATTCTGGGTGTTTCAGGGTTTTCGGCCAGGCTTCGCAAGCTCGATCGCGCCACATACCGCCGATGTATTTGCCGACATTTCGGGAACCGGAGTGAATCATAAAAGCGATTTGTCCCGATCGAACTCCCCAAGTATAAGCTGTAGCTCGATCGACAACTTCCTCCACCGCTTGAATTTCTACAAAATGATTGCCGCCGCCGATGGTAGCTAACCCGCCATCCCTGACAGTGCCATCGTTTGGGACTAATTCTTCGGGAGCCCATTTGACATCGCCATTCATGGATCCGCCTAGAAAAGTGCGATCGCACTCTATCGCCAACTGCTCGAAATCAGAATTTGCCACACTACCAATTGCCAACTCCTGCATAGCATCCAGCCATCCGGGGATGCCGTGTTGGAACATAGCGCGGGCGGTTTTTGCAGTCATGCTGACATCGCGAGTACCGAAGAAATAATCGCCTTTCATCAACTCTACAAATCGATCGCGCTTTCCCTGAAATTGTTCGATCGACAAATCAGCAACGTGCAAGCGCATCCCGCAATTAATATCGGAACCGACAGCCGCCGGAATCACCATTTTGTCAGTTTGGGCGATCGAGCCAATTGCCACTCCCGCATCCCCCGGATGGAAGTCTGGAGTAGCGCAGGCGCGACAAACACAACCACCTTGAGGGTGACGGACATTCGCCAAATTTGCTAACTGTTTCAGCGCCTTTGCTTCCACCGGAAAACCTTCAGGAAGCAAAACTTCTGCTGTTGTGGAACTGGCATCTTGCCAGTTTTCTCTTGTAGTAAAAACATTTTCATTGTTTTCTGTTGTGGAACTGGCATCTTGCCAGTTTTCTTGCAGAGAACTATTAAGACAAATCGAGTAGACTCGATTGTTGTAACTCACATCAAGACCTTGCCGAGACAAAGCTCGCAAAAGCCTGTTCAAGTTTTTTGGCTGCTGCATAAGTAGTCTGTTGCGGGTTGCAGTGCAACCCCCACAAATTGAAGAGATGTTGTAGTTAATCAAAGACTTTGGTTCAGCAGCCGCAATCTTTATTAGAGACAAGCTGAAGGCAACTTTTCTAATTATTATAAATATGGCACATCATTTTTAATCTGTCAACCGCCAGCATCTATCAGAAACCGGGTTTCTGCCTAAATACCTCGCAGCCACCCAAAAATTTTTGTCAGAAACCCAGTTTCTTTTCCCAGCAACTATCAGAAACCGGGTT